>JBHIDS010000107.1:0-8199 GCA_046760205.1 Candidatus Methanofastidiosia archaeon | reverse complement strand
ATCAATTGCAAAGGTAACAATGAAGCAAAAATATGGGTTGAAAATTACAACTCTATAACTTCTACTTTCCTCTGGGATAGAGGCAATAATGTGTTCTATTTCGGTGGCAACCACTCCAATGAAGAATTTATAAGTGAAATAAACAAGTTAATAAAACAAAAAATAGAGAAAAGTGCAGTCAAGGAGAATTACTCACATTTTAAGGTACATGCACAAATTGCTTTATGGAATAGCTATATCAAAGACATCTTTAAAGACTATCACATAAAAGATAGCATTAAATTATTTTATGAGTATCAAAAAGTAAAAGTAAATAATGATAAAAATCTACTGCCAAAAGATATAACTATCAGGCCAATTGATTTTGATTTGCTTGAAACTAAAAAGATTAAAAATGTCGAATACATAAAACAAGAAGTTGAATGGATGTGGCCATCAATTCAAAGATTCTATGATAATGGATTTGGATTTGTTGCTATGCATGAAGATAAAGCTGTATGCTGGTGTACTTCAGAATATGTCAGTAAAAAAATGTGTGGTATCGGAATAGAGACAATCTCAGAGTATCAAAATAGAGGTATTGCTACAGCTACTGCAACCACCTTTGTAAAATACTGTTTAGAAAATAATATAATTCCCTATTGGGAATGTGATATAGACAACATCGGATCAGTAAGAGTAGCAGAAAAAATTGATTTTCAAAAAGCAAGTCCGGCAATCTTTTATATTGGTAAGTTTGAATAAAATTGGCTAAGACCTCATGTGATACTTCACACAACTTCATATTTGCAGCTTCATATACTCACAAATGTTTTCTATCAATAAAATTTCCAGCAAAATCAAATTACTGAAAAATGCATGAAGCATAAAATCAAAACCATATCAAAGATTTGGGGCAAACTTTTTATAAGGAAAAACCTAATCTTGTTGTATGAAAGTCTACACCTTTAAAGATAATATGATCTGTGAGATTCCCTTTGAGGATGTGAGAGTGAGGGATCGATGCTGGATCAGGTGCATCAATCCTACTCTAGGAGACTTAGAGAAAATCTCAAAGCTCACCAGAATTCCATTCGATGAGTTTCAGGAGTCTATTGAGGAAACAGAGAGACCCCGTCTCAGTGTCTCGAAGTACATCGAGGTAATCTACATGGCTCCCTATCCTCAAGGTGAGGAAGCCACCCTTCCAATCTATTTTTACATCTACAACAGAGTAGTGATCACCATCGAAAAGGAGAGAAACTCAGTCTTAGAGAGAATTGAGTCAAAGTTGAGGCAAAACAAACTCAAGTTTCTGCTCAGAAGAGGAGTGGGCTACTTTTTATACTATATCATAGACCAGATAAACGATGAGTTCTTGATGATAATAGACAAGATAACAGACAATTTGGACATATTTAAAAAGAAAGATGTCCAATTCACAGAGGATACTTTTGAGAAGATGTACGATTCATCTATGGTTTCAGCATTCTTCAACCAAGCTCTGAGGGCAAACTTGGAAGTTTTGAACTCTCTTAAAAAAACATATCACAGGGTCTTTACAGAAAAAGACAGAAATCTCTTCACAGAACTCTACTTTGATGCAACCCAGATTTTGGATACAGAGAGCATCCAGAGAGACATGATATCAAGCATCTTCTCACTGCAGTCCATAATCATCACCAACAAGCTCAACAACTTCATAAAAAAGCTTACCACCCTAGGTTTGATAATTCTGGTTCCAGCTGTAATCTCCTCCATCTATGGCATGAACTTTAAATACCTTCCCTTTGCAAACCATCCCTTTGGGTTCTACATAATTCTGGTTCTGATGTTCCTTATCACTCTGGTTTTTTATCTCTTTGGTAAGAGGATGAAGTGGCTCTAGGATGTACTTCCACCACAGTAGTTCTCGTGAACCAGTCGAAATATTTGAGATAACCATCTTTCGAAAAACCAAAGAGAATATCCAGAGGAAGAAGGGGAACGAAGAGAGCCTTTCCGAAGTTTCGAATTGCAGCATCATCATAGGCAACCTTTAAACCATCGGTCCTTACGGTTTTAGTCTTTAAGATTATCTTTCCTATACTCTGTCCCTTGTAGCCCTCAAAGAGAGTGAAGTAGAGCCACAAGAGGAGTATCAGCAAGCCAAAGATTGAGGTTTTTGAGGTGCCTTTGAGATTTTCCAAGGTTATCTGGGATTCAGTGGTACCTATAACCATATAAATCATCAAAACAAAACCTACATCGATGAGATAAGCCAAGACCCTCTTCCAAAACTTTGCAAGCTTTTCCCCTGTTATCTCTCTTGAAGGTTTGACAGGTTTGTCCATTTCCTCCAAGATTTTGAAAGCTTTCTTTCCAAGAGAAGAGAGTTTGTAGTGCTTTTTCTCGTTCTGTTCCAAGAGAGGGGAGAGTTTTCTAAGATGAAAGGAAATCTTCCCAGTTTCCTTAATTCTAAGAGAGCTCATAAGCTCTGTGTAGCTCATCTCCTCGTTTAAGGCTATGATCTTTAGAATCCTTCTCCTCAAAGGGCTGTCTAAGGCTTTAAAGAAATCATCTATCTTTTCATCTTCAGATTCCCTTTCTCCTGAAATCTACTTCACCTCGTACACCGATGTCTCGGTGTAGAAGTCGAAGTATTTAAAGTAACCGCTCTTTCCCAATCCAAATATTAAATCCAAGGGCAAAACTGGAATTATTATGGATTTTCCAAAGTTTCGAATGGCTGCATCGTCGTATCCTATTTCCCTTCCATCTACCTTTTTCACCTCAAGCTTTAAAATCATCTTTCCTATGCTCTGTCCCTTGTAGCCCTCAAAGAGGGTGAAGTAGATCCAGAGAAACCCATAGAAAACTCCCATGTTGAAAAAACTGTAAAAAGGTCTTATCTCCTCTATTACATCTTCTCCCCTCATGCCTCCTGCAAAGGAAACCAAAAAGAAAACTATGGCGACGTCTATGAGGTAGGCCAAAACCCTCCTCCAGCCTCTCGCTTTTTCTTCTTTCATCCTACGCACTTCAATCAACCTCATAAAATCTCTAGAAGAGAGGTATTTAAGAGTTTTTGAAAAATTATTTTAGGATTTGATTCCAAATTTTTTAAGAAATTCTTAACTTTTCCAAGTTTTTTAATTCCAAGATATCAAAGATAAAAACCTTATTCTGCCTTTCTTCATGATCAATCTTTGCCAGAGTTCATGGAAATTCTTAGACAGCTTAATAGTTCTCTTTCGTTTAGAATCTGAGAATGCCACATGACCGCAGTGACATCCAGAAGATTTGCAGATGAACCTTTCTTCACATCCTAAAGAGGGCAAAGGGTGGATCTTCGATAGGAGCATTTAGGGAAGCTGAAATCCCTAACCCCAAAACCAACCTTGAATCCTTGGGATCGATGATGCCATCATCCCATAGCCGAGCCGAGCTGTAGTAGGGATTTCCCTCTTTCTCGTATTTCTCCAAGATAGGCTTGACGATGGCATCCTGATCCTCCCGAGACAACTCCATTCCCTTCCTCCAAAGCTGATCTTTTTTAACCGTTAGCAAAACCCCCGCCGCTTGTTCTCCTCCCATCACAGAGATTCGAGCGTTGGGCCACATCCATAACTGACGAGGCTGGTACGCTCTCCCACACATACTGTAGTTGCCAGCACCAAAAGAACCTCCTATGATTATGGTAAATTTCGGAACCTGAGCTATGGCAACAGCGGAAACCATCTTAGCCCCATTCTTGGCAATCCCCCCAGCCTCCGATTGTTTACCTACCATGAAACCTGTGATATTTTGTAAAAAGACCAAAGGTATTTTTCTTTGACAACATATCTGAATGAAATGGGTCCCCTTCAAAGCACTCTCATTTAACAGTACACCATTGTTGGCTAAGATACCCACAGGATAACCCATGAGGCGGGCAAACCCACAAACCAATGTGGTGCCATAGAATTTTTTGAATTCATGAAATTTTGAACCATCCACTATGCGAGCTATTATCTCTCTCACCTCAAATGGCTGTCTCGAATCTCTTGGGATGATGCCATAGATTTCTTCTAGAGAATATAGGGGTTTCTCAGGAGATTTTATATCTAAGTAGGTTTTCCGAGGTGGGTTCAAATTTTCCACAATGGACCGACAGATTTCAATGGCATGCATGTCATCATGGGCATAGTGATCCGCCACACCCGATACACGGCAGTGCACATCTGCACCACCCAACTCCTCAGGTGTAACTTCCTCGTGGGTGGCAGCTTTCACCAAAGGTGGTCCTCCCAAGAAGATGGTACCAGTCCCCTTGACTATGACAGCCTCATCTGACATGGCAGGAACATATGCACCTCCTGCGGTGCACATACCCATTACAACAGAAATTTGAGGGATACCTTTGGATGACATGATGGCTTGATTGTAGAAGATTCGACCAAAGTGTTCTCGATCAGGAAAGACCTCATCCTGTAGGGGCAGAAAGGCTCCACCTGAATCCACAAGATAGATGCATGGAAGATTATTTTCCAGAGCAATTTCTTGGGCTCTCAAGTGCTTTTTAACAGTCATGGGATGATAGGTCCCACCCTTTACCGTTGCATCATTGGCTATGATCATGACTTCCCTCCCATTTACCATTCCTATTCCCGTAACTATTCCTGCACACGGCGCCTCGTTGTTGTACATATCATAGGCAGCAAGGGGGCTGAACTCTAAGAAAGGTGTGTCTTTATCTAGAAGGACATCTATTCTTTCTCGAACCAACATCTTACCTCTGGATTTATGTAAGGAAATCATTTCCTCTCCTCCCCCCTCTCTCACCTCTGTCAATTTCTCATTTAAATTTTTAAGCAGTAGAAGATAATGTTTTTTGTTTGCTTTGAACTCAGGATCATTCGCATCGACTGAGGTTTCAAGAATTTCCATCAACTCACCCTACCATTCGGCCTGGTTATCTGAGTATATCCGCTCCAAATCCAAGAGCACCTCTCCAGTGTTCATCACTGTCCCTTCTCCATGTTTAACTCTCATTACAGTGGCTTTGAATGGAGCTTTCACTCGATATTCCATCTTCATAGATTCAACGATTAAGAGATCTTGGTTCTCTTCCACAATATCTCCCTCCGCCACAAAGATTTTTATGATTTTTCCACCAATGGGTGAGAGTATCTCTCCCTCCACATGGTCATGAGGTATAGGTTTTATGATTCTCTTTAGATGGTAGGTTTCTCCATCTAAAAAAATGAATCGTTTCTGTCCACTGGATGCAATCTTGGAATAAAATGGAAGACCGTTTGCTTTGATGTGCATCTTTCCATCTCCCAGTCGTGACATGGAGACATCGTAGAGTTTATCTCCTATACGTACCTTAAAATTTCCCGATCTTTGCTCTAGGTGAACTTTATAGATTTCACCCCCATATTCGTAATGCAATTCCAACTAACCACCTCTCATCTAGGGATGTTTCGCCAGTTTCCAGCAGTCTTCCAAGGGGAGTATGGATCGTTTTCCGCACTCACCTTTAGAACTTGAGCTTGGGGTTCATCTATGGTTTCAGCTAAAACTGCTGCAATCAATGCTTCGTCTGGAATTTTGGGTTTTGGAAAGAGCTCTTTTGAATGTTCTTCTATGAAATGGGTGGTGATTTCTCCACTTTTAAAGGATTCGTTTGAAAGAATGTGCTTTAAGAAGCCAACGTTGGTTACAACACCCAAAATCACATACTTGGAGAGAGCCCAAATCATCTTTTCAATGGATTCTCTACGGTTTTCAGCATGTACCGTCAATTTACTGAGCAAGGGATCGTAGTGGCGAGTGACCTCCAATCCAGTTTCAATGCCAGAATCATGTCGCACGTTGATACCTCTGGGAAGTTCCACTTCATGCAATCTTCCTGTTGAAGGTAAGAATTCTCTCGTAGGATCCTCTGCATAGATACGACACTCTATGGCATGACCTATTTGATGGAGGTTGTCCTGCCTTAAAGTGAGGTGTTCGCCTGATGCAAGGCGAAATTGCCACTTTACAAGATCAACTCCTGTGACAGCTTCAGTTATAGGATGTTCCACCTGTAACCTCGTGTTCATTTCCAAGAAATAGAAATTCTTGTTTTCATCCATCATAAACTCCACAGTACCTGCGTTGGTGTACCCGACAGCTTCGGCTACCCTCAAAGCCGCCTCTCCCATTTTCTCTCTTAAGTAAGAAGTTAGGGCGCAAGAGGGTGTTTCCTCGATGATTTTTTGATGCCGTCTCTGTATGGAACACTCTCGCTCAAATAGATGGATTACCTTTTTGTGTCGATCACCCAATATCTGAAATTCAATATGACGAGGCCTCGCAAGATATTTCTCCAAAAAGAGTGAGGAATCACCAAAGGCAGAAAGAGCCTCTCTCTTGCAACTCTCGATAGAGGATTCAAGCTCATCTTCCCTCCTCACAATACGCATGCCCTTTCCTCCTCCTCCCAAGACAGCTTTTATAAACAATGGAAAGCCAAGCTTTCTCCCCTCTTCTATCAAGGTCTCTGTGCTCGTATCAGTGCCGTGATATCCTGGAATAACGGGAACTCCAGCTTTTTCAACGGTTCTCTTGGCTCTAACCTTATCTCCCATCAACCGAATCACTCTACTTCTGGGACCTATGAACACAATTTCCTCTTTTTCACATCTCATCGAAAATAGAGGATTTTCAGCAAGAAATCCATAACCTGGATGAATTGCCTCCACACCCGTCTCTTTGGCTGCAGCAATTATCTTTTCTATGTTCAAATAACTCTCTGTAGGTGCAGGATCACCAAGGCAATAAGCTTCATCTGCAAACCTAACGTGGGGAGAATTTGCATCTACATCAGAATAAACTGCCACGGTTTTGATTCCCATTTCTTGACAAGCAGTCAGCACCCTTATGGCAATCTCACTTCTGTTGGCAACCAAAACTTTTTCAAACATAAAAGCTACCTCCACACAGGTTTTCTCCTCTCAAGAAAGGCGGAAATTCCCTCTTTTCCCTCTTTTGAGGCACGTAAATCAGCTATCAATTCTATCGTATGATTTCTGAATTCTTCAAACTCCATGTAAAACCAGTTCCTTATCAGTTTTTTGGCTTCGATGCAAGCCTTGGGTGCACTGGATTTTAAAATCTTCAACTTCTCATCGATTACTAAATCCATCTCCTCTGGAGGGCAAATCTCATGAACGAGCCCCATTCTTAAAGCTCTTTCTGCTCTGAACCTTTCTCCTGTAAGAAACAATGCCCTTGCATTGGAAGGACTTATTTTTGGGATGACATAAGTTGAGATGACCGCGGGCACGATGCCCAATTTCACTTCACTGAAGGCAAACTGAGCCTCATTGGAGGCAATTGCCACATCACAAACAGCTACTAGACCCACACCTCCTCCAAAGGCAGAGCCATTTATCCTACCAATTACAGGTTTTGGACAATTATCGATGGTGTAGTACATCTCAGCCAGCTTTTTGGAATCTGAGAGATTTTCCTCTCCAGTATAGTGAGCCACTTTTTTCATCCAATTCAAATCGGCACCGCTACAGAAGGTTTGACCTTCTCCCGTTAAAACGATGATTCTGATGTTATCCTTCATAGATAACTGAGAAAAGCACTCAGTGAGCTCTCTTATCAGAACATCGTTGAATGCATTTTGTACCTTCGATCTATTCAAAGCTACATGTGCAATCTCATCTTCATGCCTTAGGGCTATGGTTTTGAATTTTGTTTCTGGATACATGGTCTCAAACTTATTTCGTACAATCGCTTATATAGTTATCGTTTATGTTGTAAACTCAGTTTAGAAGAATATGCTCCGGCCGGGATTTGAACCCGAGTCTTCGGCTCGAAAGGCCGAAATGATTGGCCGGACTACACCACCGGAGCAATTGCATTTAGGAAGATGGAAGGTTTATAAAGTTTTCTCCAAAACGCGATATTAATTACACGAAGATTTTGGATTGCTTTAATATCCATCATCTGCCTTCTATTGTAGCAAGTTCTTTTTTTAAGTACTATGTTGATGATAAAAGTGGCTATGTGAGGTTATTGATCTTGTTGGGGGTTGTTTTTTTTTGGTTAATTAGGGATCGAAGATGAATACTTCTGATACCGAAAGAAATATAAGAAAGGAAAAGAATAAAATTTATGAATCATTGCTAAAGGTGAAAAAATGAAAGAATCAACATTTCAAATAATTCGTTTATTAGTGGATTTTTCTATGGTACTGGT
>JBHIDS010000106.1:0-8241 GCA_046760205.1 Candidatus Methanofastidiosia archaeon | reverse complement strand
ACCAAAATCTTTATAAAGGTTTAATCGTTGGAAGAATTGGCTTGACAAAACTGTTTTTAATAGTTTTTTCAAGCTTTTTGATTGAAAAGGTGTTTTAGTATGAAAAAGACAGGCAGGGTAAAATGGTTTGACCCTAAAAAAGGATATGGTTTTATTGAGTTGGAGGATGGTAGTGGAGATGTGTTTGTCCATCACTCTGCCATTCTTGGAGAAGGATTTAAGACCCTCAACGAGGGAGATGTTGTAAGCCTCGATGTTGTTGAGGGAAGAAAGGGTTTGCAGGCTCAAGATGTTGAAAAGCTTTGATAAAGCTTTCTCTTTTTCTATTTTTGATTCAAATTCTCTATTAAAATCTGGTTAAAAAGTTTTAAATATCTTGAATGTAAGGAAAAAGGTGAGAATAAATGAAACAGAACTTATTTACAAGAGGTGCAAAGCCCCTTGTGAGCAAGGTTGCATATACTGGAGATTTGAAAGAATCAATCAAAGCTTCTGTATCACTTATTGGAGGAATTAAAAAGCTTGTAAATAAAGGCGATACTATTCTTCTAAAACCTAACTACAATACTGCCCACCCATTCCCAGGATCAAGCGATCCAAATTTTATAAAGGCTGTTATAGAATTACTTTACGAGGCTGGAGCAGAAAAAGTCATTGTAGGAGAGAGGTCTGCCCTTCTCAATACCAATAAGGTTTTAGAAAAGGCAGGGATTGTGAAGGCTGCGAAAGAAGCTGGAGCCAAAGTTACAATATTTGGAAAGGATGGTTGGCGTGTAATATTTGATAGAAAAGGTTGGCGACAGGTAAAGGTTTCAAAAGGTCAATATTTACATAAGGTTTCCCTCGCTAAAGAAGCTTTTGAAATAAAAAAAATTGTTTACGCTCCCCTCATAAAGACTCACCATGCAGCAGACTTTACTGGATCTATTAAACTATCAATGGGGTTTGTTAAACCTTTTTTTGATCAAATCACCTTTCATATGCGGCACTTACGTGAAAAACTGGCAGAATTATGTCTAGTTGTTAAGCCTGATTTGATTATAATGGATGCAAGAAAAGTTTTTATTTCTGGTGGTCCAGCAAAAGGTGAACTTAAAACACCTAATCTAACTCTAGCCTCAGGCAACCAGGTGGCAATAGATGTGGAAGGTGTGAAGATACTTCAAAGCTATCAGGGTAACAGCTTGAAGAGCAATGTGTGGGATTTGGTTCAAATCAAACATGCAGTGGAGTTAGGACAAGGCCCTCGTTCAGAACAAGAATATGAAGTGATAATGTCTCTTAAAAAATCTTCGAGATGGGGTTTATGAATAGAATTGGATTTTCAACAAGAGGATTGTTTTGGTTTAAGGGTCGCTCAGACCAATTCCTGACTAAAGATACAATTAGAGCTCTTGCAGAAATAAAAAAGAGTGGGTACGAAACTGCAGAAGTATCATGCAGATCAACACAAAAGTATCAAATGATTCAGCAGGTTGCTAAACAAGCTAAGGAATTGGGGATGGAAATATACTCCATACATTTCCCCAAAAATACATTCGAGGACATTGACAAGCATCTTTTTAAATGCATAGAATTTGCCAGGTTTCTGGAGTGTTCTGTTGCAGTCATTCATCCTCCAAAGGATATTGATAGGCTTCATAACATGTTAATCTTAAAAAGAGCAGTTGCCAAAGCTGAAAAATATGGAGTTCTTTTGACCCTTGAGAACATGCCATGGATGAACTCGACTCATGCCCTTCATTCCCTTGTTGAAGAATATTCCATGGGTGTTACCCTTGACTTTGAGTTTATATATGCATCAGGCATTCCTCTAAATGATTTTCTTCAAATATTCAAGAAGAAGATTGCTAACTGTCATGTACGTGATTATGACGGCAACCCATATGATAGTAATCATCGAAGGCGTTACCTTCTGCCTGGAAGGGGAAACATAGATTTCGGCAGAGATTTTCAGATTTTAAAGAATAGTGGCTATAGAAAGCCTTTAATGGTGGAAACTGCGATTCACAATCCACACGAGCTTCTGAAAGTAAAAGAGTTTTTACAAGGTGTTTTTTATGACAGTTCCAATCCGATACAAAGTGGATGTTGAGGCAATAATGGCAAAACGTCATGATAACGGTGGAGATTATTGGGATAGTGCCGATGGGCGTTTGGTTGTGGGGCATCCTTTCAGTACTCTTGCCTGCGTCCTAATGCTTAGCGAATTGGGGGTAGAGCTTTCCAATCTGATTCTTAAAAGCGCTACCGATCTAATTCTTAAAGCATGGAGGGAGGACGGGAGATTTAGACTCGCTCCAAGTAGAACGCTTTATCCCTGCTACACAGCTACCACCGCTCGGATTCTTTGTCGATTGGGATATGCTAACGACAGTAGGCTCACGCAAACGTTTAATCACCTGCTGGAAATTCAACACGATGATGGTGGTTGGCGTTGTAAAAAGTTTAGCTTTGGGAGGGTCCAGAAACAGAGTTCTCCAATCCAGGCCCAACACTGGAGGCTTTAGATGCTTTCAGATTTACACATTTTCTCAATCAAGATGAGCGCCTTGATAAGGCAGTAGAATTATTGCTGAATCATTGGGTAACACGTAAGCCTCTCGGACCTTGTCATTTTGGAATTGGCACCTTATTCATGAAAGTTGAGTATCCCTTCTTTCGTTATAATCTATTTTTCTATGTTTATACCCTATCCTTTTACGATAAAGCGAGGGAAGACACAAGATTCTTGGATGCACTTGAGGTTTTAGAATCCAAGTTGATGGATGGTAAAGTCGTAGTTGAGAACCCTAACAGAAAATTAGCTGGATTTTCGTTCTGTAAGAAAGGAAAACCTAGCGACTTGGCAACGGCCCGTTATCGAGAGATGGTGAATAACGTGGAGAGAAATCTGTGGTGAAGAAAAGGTGATTGGAGTTCATCGTTTAACGACAAGTATATGACTCGCCCAAGTCTCTCGTATCGCTCAGGCTTATATACCTACACTTTCAAAAAAGGAAGACTCCTCATAAACCCAGCCAAATCATGTCCAATGAAGTAGAATTGTTGATGGATTAGGAAATGAAGTAGTTTTTAGAGGAATTACAACAGCAAATTCATTGCCCATGTATACTATACAGAAATTGGAAGAAAGGACTATGTTTGGGGAGAAGAGTATTTTAAAAAGATGAGTGAGTGGGGAGCAAAGATCGACAGGCTACAGATTGAGCCTACATGTGGTGAAGGCGTGGCAAGGATTATTCAATAAAAGTGATTGACCAAGCAATTGATTGGGCAGAAAAATACGGGATGTATGTTTACATTGATTATCATTCAATCGGTTGGACCATAACAAAACAGCATAACAGCGAGTGGATTAAAACATCGAAAAAAGAGATTATAGATTTTTGGGATATAATTTCAAAGCGTTATGCAAATAATAATGTAGTCGCTTTTTATGAGATATTTAATGAGCTGAATGCTGAAAAACCGATGCAATCAACAATTGATGACTGGCTTTTATGGAAGGAGTTTGCTGATGAGCATCCATTTGAGCGATTTTTGAAGGTTTTACTTTCAATCATTTTTTAAAATTATGTTTTTGTTTTTCAAAAAAATCTTCTTTTCTTCTGTGGCTCTTCCCAAAACATGGGATTTGTAGTACTTGCACAAAACTTTCAAACTTTCTTCAACATCTCTTTTAGAAACTACAACACAAAATCCTATTCCCATGTTAAAGGTTTTGTACATCTCCAAAGTCTCCACATCCCCTCCATCTTGAATCTCTTTGAAAATATCAGGGGGCTCTGGTGCATGTATCTCAAAACCCCACCCCAACCTCAACAAGTTCAAAAACCCTCCCCCTGTTATGTGGACAATTCCCTTTACCCTCACCCTTTCAAGTAATTCAAGAACAGGTTTAACATAGATTCTTGTTGGAGTTAAAAGTTTTATTTCATCTCCCAAAACCTTTCTTGCCAAAGTTAAACCATTGCTGTGGATTCCACTGCTTTCAATTCCTATCAAAAAATCTCCAGCCATTATCTCTTTTCCTGTAACAATTTTTTCTTTTCTCACAACTCCAACACAAGTTCCTACCAAGTCAAAGGCATTTCCAAATCCCTTTAAAATCTCAGGAAGAGTTGCAGTTTCTCCTCCAACAACACTGATTTTAGCTTTCCTTGCCCCCTCATAAACCCCCTTGCCAATTTCTTCCATCAAATTTTCATCTATCATTTGCATTGCAACATAATCCACCATGCATATAGGTTCTGCTCCAACACACAAAACATCATTTACATTCATTGCCACCAAATCTATTCCTAAAGTGTCAAACTTTTTTAACTTCTGCGCCACCAAAACTTTGCTTCCAACTCCATCTGTGGAAATAGCTAATGCAAAATCTCCAAAATCTACAAGAGATGCAAATAAACCAAAATCTGTAAGGGGTTTGTAGGTTTTCCTCAAGGAATAGGTTTTTTTTAGAATTTTAGCAATGGCATTAATTCCTCTTTTTTCTAAATCAATATCCACACCAGCCTTTTTGTAATCCATTTATTCACCTATTTTCAAGATTCTCAGTGCAAGGTATGCAGCATTCTCTCCATTGTCAATTCCAACACATGCAACAGGTATCCCTTTCGGCATTTGAACAATTGAGAGCAGAGAATCAATACCAAGAAGGCTTGATGATACTGGAACCCCAATTACAGGTTTTTCTGTTCTTGAGGCAATGTAACCTGGGAGTTGTGCAGAAAGCCCTGCTATTGCTATAAAAATCTTGCATTTAGTTTTTAATAAAAGTTCATCAAGTTTTTCAACATCTCTATGGGCTGATGCAACTTCAACTTTATATGAGATTTTCTCCAAATCAAGTACTCTCTTTACCCTTTCTGCAACATGTATATCACTTTCACTTCCCAAAACTATTAAAACATCCATTTCACCACCTCAATTTATCAGCAAGCATGCAAGCTCTTTTGCATTCCTTGACATCGTGAACCCTCACAATATCAGCTCCATTTAACACACTTGCTGTAACACTTGCAATAGTTCCCTCAAGTCTTTCATTCACAGGAAGATTCAGGATATTTCCTATAAAACTCTTTCTTGAAACTCCTATCAAAATTGGATAACCAAGACTTTTAAACTCCCTCAATCTTTTTATTATCTCTAAATTGTGTTCTACAGTTTTCCCAAAACCAATTCCAGGGTCTATTATAATGTTTTCAACATTATGTTTTTTTGCAAAATCAATTCTATCCCTCAAAAACAATAATATTTCTGAAACAACATCTTTGTATTGGGGGTTTTTTTGCATGGTTTTTGGTTTTCCCTTCATGTGCATTATTACAACTGGTGTTTGATATCTTGAGACAACTTCCACCATTCCCTTGCTTCTCAATCCATAAACATCATTTACAATACAGGCTCCAAGCTCTAAAGCCATTTCAGCAACTTCAGGTTTATAGGTATCAACAGAAATTGGAACATCAACTTCTTCAGAAAGCCTCTCAACAACAGGCAAAACCCTTAAAAGCTCTTTTTCTAGAGGAACTGGTTCAGAAAATGGTCTTGTTGATTCCCCCCCAACATCAATTATATCAGCACCATCCATTACCATTTTCTTTGCCCTTTCTAAAGCCTCATCAACATCAGCTATCCCATCTCCAGAAAAGGAGTCTGGAGAAACATTCAATATCCCCATTATCAAGGTTTTTTTGGTATCTAAAACATATTTTCCACATTTGATTTTGTAATGTTTTTTTTCAAAGTTTGAGAGGATCTCATTTATCTTTCCTCCCAATTCCCTCAACCCAAAGGGTTGATTTTTTAAAATTTTGATAAGGTTTTTGTATTGAGAAAGGTTTCCCATCAGCAAAACATCTGTAGGTTTTTTTTCAAATCTTGAGACACTTTCTGAAATTGCACAATCTGCTCCAAGGGAGAGCATGAATTGCTTTAATATATTTGCAGCCTTTGGGTTCAACTCCTCAATCTTTAAAATCCTGTAAATCAACTTTTTTGAAAGAATTTTTATTCCTTTTTTATAAATTCCAATTTTTTCAACTTCCCTCATAGCATCCTCAAGATTTTCTATTACCTTGACTTGCATGAAATCGCCTCCTTCACCTCTCCAACAACATACAGGGAACCTGCAACACAAACTGCATCACATTTTTTGGCAATAGATTTTGCAAAGAAAAAGGCATCTTCTACCCTTTCAAAAATTTTGTAATTTTTATTGTAGTTTTTAACTTCTTCCTCCAAAACTTCAAGGGAAGTTCCTTTGTATTTAGCCTTAGTCAAAACAACAAAATCTGCCAAAGGGAGAAGCTCTGAGAGGATTTCTGAAACATCTTTGTCTGATGCTATCCCTATAACTAAAATAATTCTTTTTTTAACAAATTCTTCCAAAGTTTCCCTCAACTTTTTTGCACCATCAGGATTGTGGGCTCCATCAAGAATAATCAAGGGATTTTTTTGAATTATCTCAAATCTTCCAGGCCACTTTGTCTTTTCAAGTCCCTTCTCAACAAAGCTTTTTCCAATTCCCAAAATCTCTAAAGCTCCAATAGATGTTGCAGCATTTACAATTTGGTGATTTCCCAGAAGATGAATTTTTAGCTTATAACACTTTTTTGAAGTTTTTACCTTGAATTTCTGGTAGGACAAGTTTGATTCCAACTTTTCAAAAAAAATATCTTTTGAAACAACAAAGAGTTTTGATTTTTTTTCTTTGCAAAATTTCCTTAAAATATCTAGGGAAATGCCATTACATGCTGTGACAAGGGGAGCACCTTTCACAATTCCAGCCTTTTCCCTTGCTATCATCCTCACACAATTTCCAAGATGTTTTTGGTGATCCAAAGCAACATTTGTGATAACAGAAACCAAGGGCGTGACAACATTTGTTGCATCAAGCCTTCCCCCCATTCCAACTTCCACCACAGCATAATCAACCTTTTCATCTGAAAAATAAGTAAATCCCATGGCAGTTAAAACTTCAAAAAAAGTTGCATTTTGAAGTCCCTTTTCCTCCATTTTTTTGCTTGCATCCAAAATTTCTTCCACAAGCCTCAAAACATTTTTTTTTGAAATCATTTTGTTGTTAACAGTTATCCTCTCTCTGAAATCAACAAGATGAGGAGAGGTAAAGGTTCCAACCTTGTGGCCTGCCTCCATTAAGCTTGAAGTTGTAAAGGCACAAACAGAACCCTTTCCATTTGTTCCTGCAACATGAACCACCTTCAAATCTTTGTGAGGGTTTCCCATCTGGTCAAGCAAAAACTCAATATTTTTTAGCCCAAGCTTTATCCCAAACCTCTTCAAATCATATATGTATTCAAGGGTTTTTTCATAGTTCATCAAGTACCTCCATCACAAATTTTGTGTTGTCAAAATCCTTGATTTCAACCCTTCTCCCTGAAACCTTTAACTTACCTTCCATGAAAAGCTTTATTGCCTTTGGAAAGGCAATCTTCTCTGCCTTCTGAACTCTGTCCCTTAAAGTTTCTATGTTATCATTTTCTAATATTGGAACTGGTACTTGCAAAATTATAGGACCTGTGTCTGTTCCCTCATCCACAAAGTGTATTGTGCAACCAGTAATCTTTACCCCATGCTCCAAAACTTCTCTGTGTACCTCTCTATCCATTCCTGGAAAAACTGGGAGCAGGGATGGATGGACATTCATAATTCTGTTTTCATACATTTTTACAAAATTCGGGCTCAGAATTCTCATGTACCCTATCAACAAAACCAAATCAACACTGTGTTTTTTCAAAACTTCTGCAACTTCTCTGTCATACTCCTTCCTTTTCTTCCCTTTTGGAGATACAAAAACAGCCTCAATCCTGTGGTTTTTAGCTCTTTGAAGAGCATAGGCATTTTTCTTGTTGCTTATAACGACACATATTTTTGCACAAAGCCTTCCAGCCTCAACCTCATCTATTATAGCCTGAAGGTCAGTCCCATTGGTGGAGGCTAAAACCCCAATATTCATAAAAATCCCTCCTGTATTTTTGTCAGTTCTAAAAGATTTTTCAAAACCATTGCAACTGTAACAGGTCCAACTCCTCCTGGAACTGGAGTTATCAAAGCTGCCTTTTCCCTAACATCCTTTTCTATATCTCCACAAATCTTTCCAGAAATCTTTGAAATTCCACAGTCTATCAAAACAACACCTTCTCTAACCATATCGGATTTTATCAAGTTTGGAGAACCTGTTGCAGTTATCAAAATATCACAGTTTTTTGT
>JBHIDS010000105.1:0-8249 GCA_046760205.1 Candidatus Methanofastidiosia archaeon | reverse complement strand
CGGAAAACTAGTTCCACCATTGGTCAAACATTTGATAAAAATGTATTCAAATGAAAATGATTTGGTCTTGGCTAATTTTGCTGGTAGTGGGACTATCTTAGTTGAAGCAAATTTGTTAAAAAGGAAATCAATAGGTATAGATTCCAATCCTTTATCTTATCTATTGTGCAAAGTTAAAACAACTCCATATGTGCCAAAATATGAATTTTTTTTAGAATATGTCAAAAACCAAATTAATCAATTAAATTCTCAAAATTTCAAAATGACGAATTCACACCGCAAGGGCAACACCCAAAACAAAGATTTTGTAGACTTGCAGCTGCTGCAGAAAACAACGTTCCCTCTGCCTTTATTTTGCCTGAAGTAAAAATCAAAGGGACATCACTTTATAGGTGTACTTCAGACATATTTTATGGGTTGCATAAATTAATTGATGCTCACAAAATCCCTTCCCTAGGTTATTTTTGGCCACATCAAAATGGTGTTCTTTTGATGGATAGAAGATATAAATCAGCGCCAAAAATTTCTGGACATATCAATAACCTCCTTGAGTTTATAAATCTTGTAATAAATAATATAAAAAAACAAGAGAGTGTTATGTCTTTATTAGAAGAAGCTATTGTAAATGATCAGATTGAATTTATGAGAAAGAAAGCATATGCCAAACCTCCAGAAATAGAAAGATATGGAACTTTATCATTGATAAAAACTGATGAGTTGATCAATGAGATTGAAATGAAGTATGATACTAAATATGATGATCTGCCAGAATATTTTGGAAGAAGAAAGGAATCTTTGGTTTTTTCACCTAAATATACTGCTAAAAAAAGTAAAAAAAGTTTTAGGACAGATCCATATGCTGGAATGCTGGCTTTTTTTGATTACTGTTTCTCAAGAATAGGAACTGTTAGACAAAGAAGATATAATTTAGTTTTCAGGCCAAAAGGAATTTCTTATAATGTAATGGAAAAAATGTACAAAAATTATTGGAAAAATAAATGTCCATTTGGCTTAGATGAATTGGATAACATTCCTTTAATGACACTACATCTTAGAGAAGGTTGTAGATACACAAAAAATAAACAATTGAGAATCTTTGGTTATCTTTCGGACATGATGATATTTGATGATTTTGTGTTATATGGATAGGTAAGATTATGATTGAAAATATAATCACATTTTTGGTAAAAGAAAAGTTGTTAGAATTTGGTTGGGAAATAATTGTTTATAAGCCACCTGGTGGACATGGAGGGTTTTACATTCCTGATCCTGATCAAATTGGAAGAAAAGGAACCAAATCCAGTTTAATACCTGATATAGTGGCAGTGAAAGATAATGATATTTTATTGATAGAAAGCAAGCCAAGATTCAATATAAAAGATAAAGAAAAATTAGATAGTTTATTCAAAAACTCTATCAAACTGAATATTCTCAAATCAGTACTATTTGAGAGATGCAAAGAGAGTGGAATTGAAGTCAAAGTAAATGAAATGAATTTCATAAAGTCCCTTGCATACTCAAAAGGAAAAGAAATTCCACCTGACTTTATTATATTTAAAGTGTTAGAATCAAAAGAAGTTATTATATATATCGGTAAGAATCTATCTAATAGTTTAAAATCCCTATTTCAAAAAAATGAGAAAGAAAATTAAGGCTCTTGCGTTGAGTAGACTTCGTTAACCACAAGGTATATAGATGTCTTCTACAAAGAAGGAATAAAATCACCTTTTTCCAACTTTTGTCTTTCTTTTATCTCCAAGTGGTCCCTTAAGTCTTATACTATTATCATAAGGATTTTCAAGAATTTCGTTAATTTTCTTCTTGATTCTATTAATCACAACTCGATTTTTCAATTTTTTCAAATCTCTTCTAAAAGAAGAAGTGGTATAAAAACTAAATAATTAAAGCCCCCCTTCAAAAGTAAATATTCTCCCCTCTCTTGCATCCTTTTGAGATTCTTCAATAGCTTCGCAAAATTCTTTATCCATCAAGATTTCTAAAGTTTCAATCCATGATTCATCAATTTCAAAGCTCTTTTTAGCATCTTTTTCATCGATTTTTGAAATTATGTCTGTTCCCCTCTCTAAATTGCCAATCCTCACTGATTCTTCATAACCCCCAAATTTAATCTTCATATCATGAACATATTCTACTATTGAATTTGTATCTAGATCAGCAAACTCATCAACTATCTTATCTATGTGTCTCAGAATTTCTCTGTTTTTTTCATAAATTCCATCCAAATCTTCAAGTAGTTTTTTCCCCTTTTTTGAAAGGGTTATATTTCGAGTTTGACTAATAGTGTTATTATCTGCTAATTTCTTATGATCTAGATAAATCTCTTTTGATAAAGGCCCAAGATCCCAAGCAAAAAAATCATAATTGAAAGCTTTTGTTTTTTTTTTCATTGAGAATTTTCTCTGCGATGAATACAAGTTTCTGTAACTTGGTTATACATAGATAACTTCTACTCCTGTCATTTAATCTTTTGATTAGATACAATAAAAGTAGGTTGTCTATCATAACCTCCTTTTCAGTAACCTTACCCATACACGATATATCACACTATTGTATATAAAGTTTACGGGAGCATGGCGGGCTGACCAATATAAAAAGATTAAATTAGAAATCGCTTGTAAAGTTTTAGGAATTGAATGTTTAGAAACTGAAATTTCTGACTGTTTCAAAAACTTCTGGGTTTTGAGGATATTGATCATAAGGGAAGGGATTATGATTCAGTGCCAAAGCTGGTTACTCAAAAAGTATATATATCCAAGATAGTCCAACCCCAAAACCTGAGAAAACCTTAAATGGGTTTCACGCTATTTTAAAAACATGCTCTCAAAACTAAAGGCGATCATAGTTCTCCTAAGACCCCCTGACCTTTTGCTTGCAGCTATAGGCTGTTTCATTGGAGCTCTCATTGCCTCAGATTCTGTAAGAGAGTACCTAAAAGAGATTGTTTTTGCAGACCTTGCAGCAGTTCTAGGCTCTGGAGCAGCCACCTCTATAAATGATTACTATGATGTGGACATAGACAGGATAAACCGTCCTCACAGACCCTTGGTTTCAGGAGAGGTTAGAAGAAGTGAGGCTTTGCTTTTGACATTTACAATGGTTGTTCTTGGGCTTGCCCTCTCCTACATGATAAATATTTTTTGCTTTGCGGTAGCTGTGATGAGTGCCATTCTCCTCTTTCTCTATTCCTTCAAGTTCAAGAGGGTTATCCTTCTTGGAAACCTCACAGTGGCATATCTCATGAGCATGGCAATCCTCTTTGGAGGAATTGCAGTTGAGAACGTTGGAATTCTGATCCCTCTTGGGATTGCAGCCTTTCTCGTTGGACTCTCGAGAGAGATTATGAAGGACATTGAGGATGTTAGGGGAGATCTAGAGAGAGGGATTAGGACCTTGCCGATCGTTTATGGGGAGAGAGGATCCAGAATATTTTCTGCAATTCTTTTGATTCTTTTTATCGTTGTGCTCTTTAAATCACATTCCTATCTTCCCTTTGGCAGAGAGTTTCTATTTTTTCTTGGATTACTCTCTCTACCCTTGATCTATGTTTTATATCTTCTCCTCACCAATGGCAGGATCTTTTTAATCTCAAGAATAACTAAGATTGTGATGTTTCTAATTCTCATGCTTTTCCTTTTCGAGAGATTGATATTCTGAGGTGATGATTTGAGGTTCCTTATTGTTGGTGGGGGAGCTGTGGGAGGCATCGTTGGAGCTTCCCTTGAGAAAGGTGGGGAGAGTGTGGTGATATATGACAGAAATTGTGAACACGTTAAAGCCATTAACAAGAGAGGCTTGCTCATCTCAGATATTGGAAGAGAAGAGAGGGTAAGACTCAAGGCAACGTGCCATCTCGAAGAGCTCAAAGGGAAGTTTGACGTTATTCTGCTCTGCGTAAGGGCATACTCTACCTTTGAAACTATGAAAAAGGTAAGACCTCATCTTGAAGATGATGGAATGGTAGTTTCTCTCCAGAATGGAATGGGGAACGAGGAACTCATAGCCTCTGTGGTAGGTGAGGAGAGAACGGTGGGAGGTGTCGTGGGATTTTCTGCCACCAAGATTTCAGCTGGACACATAACAATGACTTCCTCAACGTCAAAGTTGGTGATAGGAAGGTTGGATGGAAAATTAACTAAATCTTTGAGAAAGCTTGGGGATGTTTTGAACAAAGGGATTCCCACAGAAGTTTCCTCAAACATCAAGGGACATCTCTTTACCAAACTCTTGATAAATTCTGGGGTTTCCTCTCTTCAGGGGTTAACAGGACTTGCCTTCAAAGATTTGATCAAGGAAAAAGAGGCAAAACCTATATTCTTCAGAATCATAACTGAAGGATTGAGGATTGCAAAGGCTTTAAAGATAAAACCTAAAAAGCTCTATTCAAAGATAGATTTGCACATCTTTGAGGTAAAGGAATCTTCTCAAAGCTTACTTGAGAGAGAATACAGAAAACTACGTGATTTTTTATACTTTCAGCTCATAAAACTCTTTGCAAGAAAGTTTTCAAGGATGAGATCTTCCATGATCCTAGAGCTTGAAAACAAAAGGCGCACAGAGATAAAGTTTTTAAATGGTTATTTGGTTTCTCAGGGGAAAAGACTTGGGGTTTCAACACCCATAAACGAAAGAGTTTTCAGGTTGATAAGAGAGATAGAGAATGGTGAGAGAGAGATGGGAATTCAAAATCTTGAAGAGTTCTAGGGTTTATATTTTTAATAACGGACGATTAACTGAAGGCATTAGTAGCCTATCAGAATCCTGATTGGAACTCATAACTCTGCTACTGATTATCATAACAACAATGAGGGCGATTGATATTATTATCATCTAAAATAGTTTCTTTTTTTATTCATAAAGTCATCTCTGAAAATTTTCATATTGTTGGTGAGGAAAATATCTCATGCACAAAATTGGATTTATATTCATAAACCATTTACAAATTCACCATCTACAAAAAAGATTCGTGTTGATTGCTTTGTTTCTTGCCAGACAATGAGGTATCTAAGAACATACGTTACCTCAACATCAAAGCCAAACTCAGGGTTCTCGGACTCAAAGACCAGAGTTCCATATATTGAATCGCTGTAAACTCTTCCCAATTCTATTTCAAGGTCAGTCATCATATTTGCAGAATATGTGGTGTACTCATCCAAGTCGTTCCAGAGGAATTCTGAGTTTGTTGAGATAACTCTTAAATGTAGTTCTTTTGGAACAAAGCCTCCTAGAACATTCTTGTCCTCTATCCTCCACTTTAGTATAAAGGTTTTTTCAGAAATTCTATAGATATTCAAACTCAGTTTGAAATAGTTATTCCTTGGTTCTGCTATGTAACTTCCCAAGTCCAAACCTAGAAACTCTGCCTGAGTTGAATAAACTATTCTTGAGTGGTTCTCTCCGAAAGCAATGTGTTTCATCTCTGCAAGGCTGTATCTCGGGAGTTCAATCCTCTTATCTTCAACATCGAGTTCCCTTGAGAAATCTGAGTAAATTAGAATTGATGAAAGGATGATGACAACGACAAGAATGGCTCCCGCTCTTTTTGTTCTTTTTGAAACCTTTTTTCCACCCCCTTTTCTCAAGTTTAATATGCTCAATGTTAGAGAGAATATCACGAAGAGGAGAATTGCAAACAAGTCGCCAAAGATTTCTCTCATTCCAAGTCCTCTCAACATTATATTTCTCAATGCATCAGCTGCATAGTAAACAGGAATCAAATTTGCGAGAGGTTTTAGAAACCAGGGAAGGACTTCAACAGGGACTAAAACTCCACCCAAAAACATGGATGGAAGGGCAATGCCTGGGACGATTTGAACAGCTTGAAGCTCTGTTCTCGAGGAGAATCCAAAAAATATTCCAAGACCAACAGAACCCATGGCATAGAATGCTGCAACTGCATAAACACTTAAGATACTTCCTGCAATCTCTGCTCCAAAGATGAAGATTGCCACTGAGAGGAGTATGGTGCTCTGGATTATTGCAAGTATAGATAGAGAAATCAAGTAACCCAACAAAAGCTCCAAAGGACGGATAGGGGAGACAAAAATCCTTTCAATTGTAACCTGTGTTTTTTCTCTCACAACTACCAACGTTGAAAGCAATATAACCAAAAAGAAAAGAATGAAAGAAAGAACTGCAGGAGTTGATAGCTCTATTCCCTCAAAACCCTTCTCTCTGTATGCATAAACTTGAGAAATTTCTATCGGAGTTCTGGTTGAAATTGATTCGTTTATGATCCTTGTTGTTTCACCAAAGATTCCGGAGTGTATCATTTGCTCGGTTGAGTCTATGTAAATAGTTACCTTTGGGGTTTTTTTAAAGGTTAGGTTTTCAGTAAAACCTTTCTCAAACTTTACAACAGCCTTTGCTCTACCAATATCAACTTCACGCATTGCAGCGCTCATAGAAGAATAGAATTCTATATCGAAAGTATCGCTTTCAAGCATCTTTGAAATTACAATTCTGGAAAGATGACTTCTATCCTCATCAACGATTAGAACCTTTGCTCTGTGTACTTCACCTCCCCCCAATACATATCCAAAAAGAATTGACATAAGAAGAGGTACAAAGAGGATCAACCCAAGGGTCCTTCTATCCCTTTTAACCTGAATCAAGACTCTCTTTGCAACAACAAGTGTCTTATTAACCATATGACCTAGCCTCAAGCTTTTTTAGAAAAACACCCTCAATGTCTTTCTCATCGTACTCTTCCATAAGCCTTTTTGGTGGACCTTCTGCTATGAGTTTTCCCTTCGCTATAAACCCAACAAAATCAGCTTTCATGACCTCATCCATTATATGGGTTGTTATTAGAAATGTAACTCCTCTTCTGTTTAGCTCTCTAAAATGCCTCCAGAAATTAACTCTCAAGATTGGATCAATCCCAACTGTTGGTTCATCTGCCATGATGACTTCGGGATTATGTAGAAGCGTCGTTGCAAGGGAAAGCCTTCTCTTGAGCCCTCCTGATAGCTCTCTGAATAGAGAATCCATCTTCTCCTCTAGTTGAACAAGTTCACTCACTTTTGAAATCCTTTCATCAAGCTTATCTCCCTCAAATCCATAAAGGTTCCCAAAGAACTCAAGGTTCTCCCTTACAGTTAAATCTTCGTAAAGAGAGTAATCTTGGGGCATGTATCCTAGTTTTTTATATATGTGGGGGAGCTCATGTGGGACCGATCTTCCGAGAATTGATATTTCTCCCCTGGTAAAAGGCAGAAGCCCAAAGAGGCACTTTATAAGGGTTGTCTTTCCAGAGCCATTTGGTCCCAAAAGTGCGTATATCTTTCTTTCATGACATCTCATGCTGAAGCTATCTAGGGCAAGAAGTTCTCCATAGCTCTTCACAAGATCTTTTACAATGATTGAGTATTTCATGTAATCAGCTTTTTCTAACTTTTAGAAGAATCAAAGCTCCAAGAATTACGAAAACGAAAGCTATTACAAGGTAAATCTTTGTCTGGCTGGCTTCTCTTTCTATTTTGAGCATCACTGTATCCTCAAAGTAGTACACTCCAAAGTCCTCCCTCTCCCTATCTCCGGTACATTTTAGTTGGATCACCAGTATGTACTCTTTGAGGTTTGCATTTCTATCAACTTTAAGTCTTAGGATCGCTTGTCCTGTTTTTCCAGGCGAAAGATTTCCTAAAAGATCACTCAAAACTTCAAAATCAAAGGGATATTCAGAAACCTCTTGTGCTTCCACAACAACTTCCTCTGCCTTCTCATCTCCAGTATTCTTTATGAGTATTTTCAAATCAACGTATTTTGAAGCTGCAACCTCCTTTGGAGATGTTTCAAAACCCACAACTTCCAAATATGGAGATTCCTTAATTGTAACTGTGACTGTCTTTTCAATTTTGTGTATCTTATTTTTTGAGTCCATAAAATTGATTTGAACAGGTATACTATAATTTCCAGATCTTGCCTTTTTGTCAACATCGATGAAAAAGATTGCATCAGAGTACATCCCCCTCTTCAAGATTCCAAGATTGTAGCTTTGTTCATATGAACTTGAAAATTCAAAGGGCTCTCTTGGAAGCAGTTTCACACTTAGAAATCTTGCATCATCTGTTCCCTGATTTTCAACACTCATTATCAGTTGGACATTCATGGATCCGGGTCTTATTTTTTTTGGAATCGAAGAGAATTTAGCAATTTCTATGTCAGGCAATCCTGATATTGTCAATCCAAATATTTTTGTGGCTGTCCTTGGCTTTTTAGAGACTCCA
>JBHIDS010000104.1:0-8251 GCA_046760205.1 Candidatus Methanofastidiosia archaeon | reverse complement strand
CATCCCTCACCTTGCACAAAACCATGGCATTGTGAAGAATTCCAACTTCTCTGTGATTTATAGAGATTGAAAACCTTCTGATGTATCCCTTTTCTAAGAGTCTTCTTGCCCTCCCCAAAACCTCTCTCTCAGGAATTGATAGTTTTTCTCCAATGACTTTGAAAGGTCTCTCAGTTATTGGAATATTTTGGAGTTCTTTTAACAACTTCAAATCCTCATCAAATATCAAATTTAACACCTATCTTAAATACCTTTGATTTGGGAAGCATTTTTACATCATATCCCAATTTTCTTATTTCTGAAACAACATCAAAAAATCTCTCTTTTCTCTCGATCAAAGTAAACCATAAATTGTAGTTTTGTTCTTTTTTTTCACCATTTTTTTCATAAGCAGTTCTGAGATAGTTGTGGGTCACTCCATGATAGCTTGAGATTTTCTGTGCAACCCACTCTAGCTCATCTTCTGGAACTTTTACTGCAAGAAGCATTGTTTCATATCCTAATTTGTTTGGGTTTAGAACAGCGCCAATTTTTCTAATTTTTCCATCCTCTAAAGATTTTTTTATGATTGAAATAACTTCCTCTGAAGAAATGCCCAAGGCTTTTCCAATCTCCTCAAAAGGTTTTTCTGTTAAGGGAAGTTCAACTTGAACCTTTCTCAAAACTTTTTTCTCTATTTCTTCCACTTCCTCTCCTCCACAAACACCATGGTTCTTCTGCCATGTAATCGCCATGATAAAAGTATGCCCTTGCCCTGCAACCACTGCAACTCTTCTCATACTCACATCCTCCACACTTCCCACCATAGCTCTGGGTTCTCATTCTATTTAGAACTGGGCTTTTGCTCCAGATTTCTGAAAAATCCTTCTCCTTCACATTCCCAACCTTTATGGGAAGATAGGGACAAGGCCAGACATCACCATTTGGAATTACAGAACAATAACTTACTCCCGCAATACAACCCTTTCTGTATCTTGTCTCGATTCCCATTTGATGTGCAATTCTCACAAAGTGAGGAGCACAAGTTGGTTTTATATCAAAATCAGTTTCCTTTCTCTTTTTCAAAATTCTTCTTATGAGTTTTTCATACTGAATTCCCTTCAAAGTCTCTTCCTCTATTGCTACAGCTCTTCCTGTTGGAACCATGAATAGAATGTGGTGAGAACTTGCCCCCATTTCGATTGCTATGTCTGTTATTTTCTCAATATCATTGTAATTTCTTTCAAAGGCTGTGGTGTTGACTTGAAACTTCAACCCAACTTTTCTACAATTCTCCATAGCTTTGAGAGATGCCTCAAAAGCTCCCTTAACACCACAAAAATTATCATGCTCCTCAACATCCAAAAGATGCAGGCTTATTGCCAAGGTGGAAGCTCCAGCCTCTTTCAGCTTTTTAGCCATTTCCAAAGTCAAAAGAGTTCCATTTGTCCCATATAGGGGTATTAAAGAATTTTTTCTTGCATAAGAAGTTAACTCCAGAATATCTCTTCTCATCAAAGGCTCTCCCCCAGAAAAAACAATCATCCTAAAACCAGCCTTAGAAGCCTCTCTAATCAGGTTTTTTCCCTCCCTTGTTGTTAGTTCTTCTGAAGACTCCACTCCTGCATCTCGATAGCAGTGCTCACAGTACAAATTACACCTGTTGGTAACATTCCATGAAATTATCATGAATCCACCCTAATAGTTGAAAATATTTATTTATAAATGTTTTGATGCTTGCTTGAACTCCTCACATCAAAATTATGCAACACAACTCTACCACAAAATTTATATACCTTCTTCTTAAACTGGAGAAGGTGTGATTTGATGACAAACCCTCGCGTGATCACGATAGCTTCTGGAAAGGGTGGCACAGGAAAGACAACTGCTGTTGCAAACCTTGGAACTTCTCTTGCAGCCCTGGGAAGAAAGACAATAATCTTGGACGCAGATATAGCCATGGCGAACCTGGGACTCATCTTGGGCATGGAGAGGTCAAAGGTAACTCTCCATGAGGTTCTGTCTGGAGAGGCAAAGATAGCTGATGCTATGTACAGAGGACCTTCGGGAGTTATTGTAGTTCCCTGTGGGGTCTCTCTCTCTGGTTTTCAGAAGTCAAATCCTGAAAAGCTTCAGGATGCCATGATAGAGTTGCTCAAGGGAACAGAATTTCTACTAATTGACGCTCCTGCAGGTTTATCCAGAGATGGAGTTATTCCCCTGGCAGTGGCAGATGAAGTGGTGTTGGTGGTGAACCCTGAGATTTCCTCCATGGCAGATGCCTTAAAAACCAAGATAATGACTGAAATGGTGGGCTCCAGAGTCAGCGGTGCCATTTTGAACCGAGCAAACTTTGAAAAAACCGATCTTTCGAGAAGAGAAATAGAGAGAATCTTGGGAATAACCATCATCTCTGTGGTGCCTGAGGATCCTGAGGTGAGAAGGTGTGCCGCTTTTAAAGTTCCATTTGTGATAAAATCTCCAGAATCGCCTGCAGCTATAGCCTTCAAGAGACTTGCGGCAGAGTTGGCTGGCGAGAAGTTCATAGAACCTGAGCTTAGAAGAGAAGAAGGTGTGGTCTCACGATTTGTGAGATCGATTTTTGGTGATTGATATGTTGGATTCTACTATGCTACTCATTATCATATCCATCGAAACCCTCATTGCAATCCTTGTGATTCTCATTCTCATCATAAGAGTGAGGCAGCTAACCAAAGACTTAAACGAACTTCGAAGGAGAATGGAAGTAACAGACGAGGAATTGTACAAACTGGCAGAAGATATAAAAGAGTTTAGAAATCTCAAATTGTGGTAGATTTTCTTGCTTTTCCCTGAATTGAAGGAGAAATCGTAGAAACTTTTAAATACTTGAAAGAGAATTGAATATAGAAGGCAGGTGGTAAAATGGCGGACATAATCCTAAAGAGACTTGTAAACGATCTCTCTAAGATAGATGGTGTTGAGGGAGCTGTGGTGGTGGCAAAGGATGGAATTGTTATAGCCTCAAGCATCGAAAATGCTGAAACAGAAGGTGCCATCTCTGTATTTGCGGGTGCCACAGCTGAGGAGATTGCATCTTCCCTAAGATTGGGAGAGGTCTCTCAAGTCATCATAGAGGGCACTGATTATAGAATGATGGTTTTAAAGCACGAGAATTACTTTTTAAGTATAATGATGGACGAGCATACCTCACCTTTGGTCATAAGGCAGGAGGTTGACTTGGTTCTCGAATGAAAAAAGGCTGATAAAAATGTCTGTGAGAGAGATAAAGGAAAACGTTGGAGGGATTAAGGGCTCCTTTCTCATCAAGGGAAAGAGTATCATAGAGTCAGATTTGGATATAAATGTCTCCTATATATCAAAGAGCATCTCATATCTCAACGACGTTCTGCACGAGAGAGAGAGAGACGTCAAGAAAATAACGGTGACTGGAAGTGATTCCACAGTCTTCTATTTAGATACTCCCTACATCTTAGGTGTGGTTGCATCCTCTCAGGTAAACCTGCCCCTCTTGGATCTAGTGGCAGCCAAAATTCTAAAAAATGTGACTTCTAAGAGGGCTGTTGAAAAATCCAAGTTATCCTCTATCGAGGATGAAGTTCCAAGTTTCAAAATCTCTCCAGATATTGTGATTCCCTATCTATCAGACTACGAGATGAATGTTTTGAAGTATGTGAATGGAAAAAATACGGTGAGAGAGATAGTTGAACTTTCAGAAGAACCTCAAGAGGTTGTTGCAAGGGTTATAGTAGCCTACATAAAAAAAGGTACCCTTACCCTAAAACCTACCTTGAGAATGGACTTTGGAGACAGGTCCCAATACCACTTCAGCAGGGGAATGAGGTAATTCGATGGCAAAGATAAGCTACATCAAGGAAAATGTTGGTGGAGTTGAGGATGTCTTTCTTATAAAGGACAAGAAATTGGTGGACACCCTGTCCGGAAGAGATCTTACCTACATCTCCAAGAGCATTTCATACCTCGCTGAAGTGATCCTTGAGAGAAAAGATCTCTCAAAAATAAGTTTGATAGCTGATAAAACTCTCCAGTTGTACCTCTTTCAGAACTACATCTTAGGAGTTATAACCACAAAGAACGTCAACCTACCTCTCTTAAATCTCATTTCAAACAAGTTGCTCCAAGAGATAGGAAAAACTGGCGAGATTATTTCTGAGGAAATTTCTGAAGGAGTAAGAGATTATCATGTGTTCAAGTTTAAAGATATAGTGTTCGAATCTGATGAGGTGTTTGCAAGTATAAGACAGAGATTCAAGTCTAAGAAAAACCAGTTGGTCTTGTGGTGCATTCAGGAGGAGAAGAGTGTTGAGGAGATTCTTAGGATTTTGAAAGATGACTTTCCAGACGAAGAGGACACAAACAGAGATGCTATTAACCAAGTGGTGTCTTTCCTTGAAGCATTGGATGTAGTGGAGAGGAGATAGTGGACGAGGAAATCTTGGCGAAGTTAGCCAGAGAGAACATAGAGAGCATGGTTGATTATATAAGGGAGCTGAAGAGGGAGAACTCTATCTTGAAAAAGTTGCTCTACGACAAGGAACTGGAAATCGAGAAATTAAAAAAAAAGTATCAATGAGAAGTAGAATCTACAGAAACATTTATATATATCAGCCTCTTGAAATATTTATTTGTGATAAAATGAAAGCCTCGAGAGGATGGTACGAGAGGAACTTTCTGATATTTGGAAGACTCATGGTAAAGTTAGGGTTCACTCCAAATTCTCTCACCTTAACCTCCATTCTGATAGCCCTAATCTCAGCTTATCTATTTTCCAGAGGAAAGATAATTTTAGGTGTTACTTTTTTCTTCATCGCTATACTAGCAGATGCATTGGATGGAAACACCGCAAGGGCCCTGGGAATTGAGTCCAAGTTTGGTCTAGTAGTGGATCACACCGCTGACAGGTACACAGAGTTTTTGGTTATGCTGGGAATGGCTTGGGGAAACCTGGCAGACTTTCGAATAGTATTTTATGCCTTCTTTGGAATGTTTATGGCATCCTATGTTCGAAGTAAGGCTGAGTCTCAAGGAGTTTCAGATTGCACCGTGGGAATAATGGAGAGGAAAGAGAAATTGGCTTTGATAATCCTTGGCAGCCTTTTGCAGATGAGGGTTGAGAATGCTCTAAACCTTGCCTTTCTTACAGTTGGCACTCTCTCCCACCTCACCGCACTTCAGAGACTCAACTATGCAAGGAGGAACCTTTCTTGATGGTGGCTCTTGGGAATCCAGTCTATGATCTCATAGAAACCCCCTTCATCAAAACTAAGAAAAGGGTACTCTCAGGTTGTTCTGTAAACGCCTGTATAGTTTTGAGTCTTTTGAGAGAAGATGTTACCTTTGTGGGCTGTGTTGGAGAGGATAGAAGAAGAGAGTTGGAAAAAGACCTCAAAAACTTTGAGATTTCATATGAAATTCTAAACTCTCTTAAAACTGGAGGATTTCATCTGATATACGATGAAAATGGTAATCGAACCTTGGATGTTTTAGGGATTGCAGATGAGATTTCACACTTTCCCAAAGACCTACTCAATGCAAAATACGTTCTATTTGGACCTGTTCTCTCAGAGATTCCATTATACCTTGTAGATTTCGCTAAGAAGAACTTAAAGGCAATACTCTTTCTCGATCCACAGGGATTCTTGAGGGCAATAGCGAGAGGAAAGCTCAGGAGGGTAAAGCCCATATTCATTGAAAAACTCTGCTCAAATTTCGATTTCCTAAAACCCAACGAGCACGAGGCTCATGTAATGACTTCTTTAGATGCGAGAAAAAATCCTAAAGAAGTTTGTGAAATTCTATATTCCTGGGGATCTGAAGTTGTAATAGTCACCTTGGCTGAGAGGGGATCTGTCATCTATGATGGAAGTGAATTTCTTGAAATTCCAGCCTTCAAGACCAATGCCATTGACCCAACGGGAGCTGGGGACACCTATGCTGGAGGATTTCTCTACAAGTACAAGAGATGCAAAGATTTGTTTGAAGCTGGACTCTTTGCCTCTTGTGTTGCATCCATCATGGTGGAGAACGTTGGACCTTACATTCCCTTAACTCTAGAAGAGGTGGAGGGAAGGGTTGAGAGCTTGAGAAGACTCTGATTTTGCCTCCCTTTGTAATTACTGGATAAGCTATAATGTCTAGGAAAAATTTATAAACAAAGTAATAAATTCCCATTTAATGGTTACTAAAAGAACAAGAAGGAATTCCTTGAAAGAAAAAATAAAATCTTTCTTGAATCGAGAAAATTTAAGGAATTATGGAGTAAAATCAATCTTTTATGCTACCTTACTTTTCCCCATTCTTTCTTTATCTGAAGGAAATCCTCAAGCTGCTGCAGCTTTTTTGTCTTTTCTTGGCTTAAATCTTTATGCAAATTTCATGCAAAAAGAATATAATAAAACCCAACAAAATGAATCAATTGAAAAATTCAAAAATAAAATTCAAACTGATGAAAAATTTAGGAAAGAAATTTCGAAATTCTTAGAAGAATATTGGGAAGATTTCGATTTTGCTATTAATAAATTAAGTAGAGAAGATAGGAAATTTATTGTTGAATCTTTTAAAAGTGAACTCGAAAGATTTCCAGAATTTAAAAAAATATTTCAAGAAATAAATAGCAAATTGGATTTAATTATTGATATTCTAAATCTAACTGGATTAAATATATGCCTTAATACTGAAGAATTGATAAAAGGATTTGATGCTGTTAGAAGAGATGTAAAAATTGTTGAAAGAAATGATGCAAAAAATTTAGCTAATAAGTTTGAAAAATCTAATGGATATGTTGTTGTGGAAAGTCAAGCCTTAGTTGGAAAGTCGTTCTTTGCATATCTTGTTGGATTAGAATGGATAAAAAAAGGGGAAATTGTTGCTGTTGCAAAACAAAACCTTCTTCCAGCTGATAGAGCTTTCTTAAAAAATAATAAAAATGTCTTAGTCATAATTGACTTTTCAAACTTTGCATCCTATGAACTTAAATTAACAAGTTTTGGAGATGCGAAAAAGGTTCTCATAGTAAGAAGATTTGGAGAGCCAAATACACTAGCAGGGAGAGAATTGGACTACAACATCAACCCAATCCGTAATTATCTATACACTGATGATATAGTTAAAGAAAAAATTAAGTGTGAATTGGGAGAAATTGAAGATGTGGGAGGAGTTATCTATTCAATAGAAGAAGAATTTGGAATAAGAGCTGAGGATGATGTAAAGGGTTTAATCATGAAAATTATCACTACAGCAAAGGGGAATACTCTTCTTGGAGCAATCAAAGCTTTTTATGTTGGTTTCAAGTCCATGATTGAGCAAGGTGAAATTTCTTCACCCATAACATTGGAGGATTTTAATAAACTTCCAAATGTTGAGGAAATGAGAGAATTTGAAGCTTCAGATAAAATTCTATATCATATTTTTAATTGGCTACCTTCTGATGTAAAAAATCTTATTAGAACTTTCAGATTTCTACAAGAATATTTTGGAACAACAATTTTTTTCAACTCGAATGTTGTGGATGAAATTTTTAGAATACGATATAACAAATCAGTTGATGAAGCTTTAGATGAGGTAAAAAGATTAAAGATTGTAATTTATGACAAATATACCAAACCCTTCTACATTGTTTGGCACTCATGGCAAGTTGAAATAGTTGATATTAATGATATTAGGATAACACCACACCAAAAACAGGAAATTTTAGCTCATTTGGAGAAAATTTTATCTTCTTTGGAAGGTAAAGATAAGTATTGGACTATCTTCGATTTGGGAAGAATTTTCTGGAAAGAAGATAGAAAAAAGGGAATTTCATATCTAAAACAATGTATTTCATCAGATTTTGCTGATATAGGAATTATGGCAGGAAGCTTTTTGGTTTCAAGAATCTTGGAAAGAATAGATTTTGAAGCTCCAAATAAGGATTTGATATCGAATAATTTTGATATGTTGGGAACTGATGAAACAGCCAATGAAGTTAAATTGAATGTCCTAACAGTTCCATTTTTTCTGCTTTATGGTAAAACACTTACAAAATGGATTGGGTTTGTAAACGAATTGGCTCTAGAGACTTTGAAAGATGTTGAAGGTGGATATGAAAACTTCTACTCAATGGGTGTTTCAAACATAACTGAAAGTGAGAAATTAAATCGAGAGGAAAAGGAGAGCTGGATTGGGTTTGTAAACGAATTGGCTCTAGAGACTTTGAAAGATGTTAAATGGGGATATGAAAACTTCTACTCAATGGGTGTTTCAAACATAACTG
>JBHIDS010000103.1:0-8312 GCA_046760205.1 Candidatus Methanofastidiosia archaeon | reverse complement strand
AAATCTAAAGAGCAAGAAACACCTCCTGCAGTTATTATGTTTTTATCCACCACAACTCTCTCATCCAAAACCTCACAATACTTTCTCAAAGCTTTTTTAGCGTTTTGATGAGTTGTTGCTTTTCTTCCCTTCAAAACCCCAGACCATGCCAATAAAAAGGCTCCAGTACAAACTGAACACAAAATCTTTTCTTCTGAAAATTTTTTCAAGTTTTCCAAAAGTCTTTTCTCATCCTCCAAATCCAAAACACCTCTTCCTCCTGGCAAAACCACTACATCATAGCTATCAAAGTTCAAGGTATTTTTGTGGGGTTTTAGAATCAAGCCTTGAGCACACCTAACTTCATCTTGAAGTCCAAAAGTTTCAACTTCCAAAGGTTTAACCTCAAGCTTTTTTTCTTCCACCATGGTTTTAACCTTAGAAAGAACCTCATAAACTCCAACAAAATCCAACTCTTCCACACCTTCAAAAACCAGAATTCCAACTCTCATTTTATCACCTTATTCTCTCACAAATCCTTTTAAAAGTTAACCCTTACAAGTTAGGTTTTAAAATACTTTTCCAAAATCTTTTTCTCAGTTTTTCCTGACAATTCATCCAGATGAATGACAGTTATTTCATCCTGAGTGATGCTCATCTGTTTGCACTGACTTGAAATGATATCTCTTGCCACCACATGCCCAAGTGCAGAAGAAAGTATGTTTTCAATTATCTTCCTTAAACTCTCTTCTCGAAAAACTACTTCTGTTCCATCGAGGTCTGAAGAACTTTATTTGAAACCAGATCAAGGAGTGGAACATTTGTTTTGTTAGAAGTTAGAACTCCCAGAACAAATTCTTTATGTATGTAAACTCTGAGATCCTTATTCTCTCCAAGGATTGATATTTTTTTCAGATCTCCATTGTTTTTCTTGACGACATCTATGAGATATGAGATACTCTTTGAGATATATTTTACATCAATGTCTGCAATCTTGACTTTCTTGTCTCTCAGAAAAAAGGCTCCTTGTACTCCATGAACGCTCTCTTTTATCATTCCAACGTTCATCATTTAAGCTACCTGCTTTATGTGAGTGGTAAGGGGGATGAAATCACAATTTTATAAATCTATTTGTGAGTTTTTGTGAAAGAATGTGAAGAATTTGCGAGATTTTTAAAAATATGTGATTTCTGAGTAATTTATAGTTTTAATACACAAAGTTATTCAATCGAAAGGAGAACCTGTAAAAACAAACCTTTAAATACCTCTCTTTTAAAACAAAATGTGCAGAAAACGAGAGTAAAACCTATCTCCATAGAGGCCGAGATGAGGGAATCCTACATAGACTATGCCATGTCTGTGATAGTTGGAAGGGCTCTTCCAGACGTGAGAGATGGTCTAAAACCTGTTCACCGAAGGATTCTCTGGGCTATGCACAAAATGGGATTAACCTCAAAAAAACCCTACAAGAAGTCTGCTACAATAGTGGGAGAGGTTTTGGGAAAGTACCATCCCCACGGCGATGTTGCAATCTATGACTCTGTGGTAAGGATGGCACAGGATTTCTCTATGCGATACCTGCTGATTGATGGACATGGAAACTTTGGCTCTGTGGATGGAGATTCTGCAGCTGCCATGAGATACACAGAGGTGAGGACGGCAGAGATTGCAGAAGAACTTCTCTCTGACATAGAAAAAGAAACTGTGGAGTTTCAGCAAAACTATGATGGTTCTCTAAAAGAACCCAAGATTCTACCTGCAAAGCTCCCAAACCTTCTGATAAATGGCTCCTCTGGGATTGCAGTTGGGATGGCGACCAACGTCCCACCTCATAACTTACGTGAGGTGGTGGATGGAATCATAGCCCTCATCGAAAACCCAGACATTACGGTTTCAGAACTTGTAAAATACATAAAGGGTCCAGACTTTCCTACAGCAGGACTGATCTGTGGAAGAGAGGGAATTTTGAGGGCGTATGAAACTGGAAAGGGAAAGATTACAGTTAGAGCAAAGGCTGAGATCTTGGAGGAGAAGGGAAAGACGAGAATAATAATAACTCAACTCCCTTATCAAGTCAACAAGGCTCTGCTCTTAGAGTATGTGGCAGAGCTTTTGAAGAGAAAAAAGATAGAGCGAATCCGAGATTTGAGGGATGAGTCTTCAAGGGAAGGATTGAGAATAGTGGTTGAACTTCAAAATGATGTAAACCCAAACATAATCCTAAACCAGCTCTACAAACATACAAATCTACAGATAACCTTTGGAATAAACTTTCTAGCACTTTTAGATGTGGAACCTAAGGTCTTCACCTTGAAGGAAATTATCGTTGAGTACATAAAACACAGAAAAGAGATAACTAGAAAGAGAATTTCCTTCGAGCTCCGAAAGGCGAAGGAGAGAGCTCACCTTCTCTCTGGTTTGATAATAGCCCTGGAAAAAATAGATGAGGTCATAGAAATCATCAAGAAATCTAAGGATGTAGAAATTGCGAGGATTTCTTTGAGGAAAAGATTCAAGCTTACAGATGTTCAGACAAGAGCCATTCTCGATATGAGGTTGCAAAAACTCACCAACCTTGAGAGGGAAAAGGTGAGGGAAGAGAAAAAAGAGCTTCAAAAAATCATGAAAGAACTTTCTAAGGTTCTTGAAAGTGAGGAGAGAATCTTAGAGATCATAAAGACAGAGCTTTTGGAGTTGAGAAAAAAATATGGCGATGAGAGGAGAACTGAAATTACAGGGGGAATCTTGGATTTTTCCATAGAGGATCTGATCCCAGAGGAAGACATCGTGATTACCCTGACTCACTCAGGCTACATAAAGAGGGTTCCCTTTGAGACCTACAAAACTCAGAGAAGGAAAGGAAAGGGTGTTCTGGGAATGGATACCAAGGAAAAGGACTTCGTTGAGCACATCATCCAGACCTCCACTCACTCCAACCTTCTTTTTTTCACCAACTTAGGAAAAATTCATCTTCTAAAGGCTTTTGAAGTGCCTCTCGCTTCAAGAACAGCCAGGGGAAAGGCTCTTGCAAACCTCTTGAGACTTGAGAGAGGAGAGAGAATCAGATCTATTCTTTCCACAAAGGAATTCGACAAAAATTCCTACATTTTCTTTGCCACTAAGATGGGAATTGTGAAAAAAACCTCTTTAGATGATTTTTCAAACATCAGAGCTGGAGGAATAATTGCCATAAAACTGAGGGAGGAAGACAACCTCATAGACGTCAGGCTCACAGATGGAAACCGAGAGGTTCTTCTCGCCACCAAGATGGGAAGAGCTATGAGGTTTAAGGAAGAAGAGGTGAGAGCCATGGGAAGGTCAGCCAGAGGAGTTTTTGGAGTGAAGCTGAAAGATAGAGATGAGGTTGTGTCTGTTGCATTGTTGGAGAAAGGGTCATGTCTTTTGACAGTCACACAAAATGGTTTCTCAAAGAGAACTCCTATTGAGCTTTACCCTTTAAGACACAGGGGTGGTTTTGGGATAGTGAATGTTCCAATTACCAAAAAAAATGGAGACGTTGTGGCTGTAAAGTCTGTGAACGAGGGAGATGAGCTCATAGTAATTTCAGAGGAGGGGAAACTGTTAAAGATAAGGGTTTCTGAAATTCCAAAACAGGGTAGATATGCGAGAGGGGTGAAAACTATGGTGCTTGGGGAGGGGGACAGAGTGGCAGGTGTGGAAAGAATAAGGGAGTGATACGATGAAGAGGAATTTGAAATTGGCTGTTTTCTCTCTGATAGGAGTGCAGGCAATCCACTCTGTAGAGGAATACATCTATGGATTCTATGAGGTCTTTCCAATATTCAAATTCTATAGAGAAACTCTTCAAATTTGAAAAGGCTGTGGAGCTTTGGCTATCAAATTTGCATTTCTTTACTACACCAAGCATTCAAGCCCAAAAGCTTATAAATAAACTTAGTTATATACTACATATGTAAAATATACCTTTGACAAAGAAGGTAAGACACTTAGGCTGGGTTGTCCATGAAATTCAAAGGTGACAGGAGGAAAGGTGTATATCTTGCAGTGGCTCTGGCTCTGTTGATTTTCATAGCTATTTTTCTGTTTCTATCAACCAACTATGTCAGAAACTCTCGATCATGTGGGAACTGTCATCTCATGAATCCTTCAATAGACTCATGGAAAACTTCTTCTCATCGAGAGGTGGAGTGTATGGAGTGTCATCCAGAGTCAGACTACACAAAAGTCATCTTCAAGAGATATCTAAAATATGCAACCAACACCTATGGGGAACTTAGGGCTGAGGTAAAGGACGAGAGTTGTATTTTCTGTCATAAAAAAGATATAGAAAAGCCCTCTGGTGAAACAAGATTTGAACATCTTGAACATGCAAAATATCATGAACCAAAGGCCCAGTGTGTTTCATGTCACGAGGGGATAGTTCATAAAAAACTCACAGTCTCTGAGGAAAATTGTCTAACCTGTCACGATGGAGTTATCGCTTCTGATGAGTGTTTGGTGTGTCATAAAAATCTTTTGGAAGGGGAGATTTTCATAGGAAGTGTGTCCTTCCCTCACTTGAAGCACGAGGAGAAGAATCTTGAGTGTGAGTATTGCCACCTAACAATTCTTAGAAGAGAAGTCGAGGCAGACATGGGCTTTTGCGATATCTGTCATGACATTCAATCCTCTCAAAAGTGCACTCAGTGCCACAAGAACCCAGAGAAGATTTCAAAGATGATTGAAACTGTGGAATTCTTGCATCAGACTCATATGATTCATCTACAGTGTTCTGATTGTCACTACAACGTGATTCCCTTAGAGGAAGAAATCACTCTAAAGAACTGTCTTGTTTGCCATCACTTAGAGGAAGTAAAGAGAGCATGTCTCTCCTGTCATGAGACTTTACCAGAAAAGATTTTGATAAGAGAGGGAGAGTTTCATCATTCAAAGCACCTTGAGATCACTCAAAACGAGTGCCTCAAATGCCATGAAAAACCTGAGGAAAGGGTTGAAAGAGAGAGATGTACAGACTGTCATCATGCAAGAGAAGCTCCTGTTATCTGTTCTCTTTGTCATGAGAAAATCAGAGAGAACATCATTTTCAAAGAGGCAGACAAGTACGGAAAGTTCAAGGACATGGTTTTCAGCCATCAACTACATCTTTCAAAACACCTAGAATGCCTGAATTGTCATCAAAGACCCACCTTGGAGGTTGATATAGAGACCTGCAAGGATTGCCATCATGAAAATCAGCCTCCAAGTGAGTGCATAAAGTGTCATAACCTTTGGAAAGAGAGAACGATGTTTGATGAAGTGGTCTTCATCCACAAACTGCATGCAGAGAGAAGTGAGTGCACTGAATGTCACCAGACTTTGATTCCAATAGGTAAAACTTTAGATGAGGTTTACTATAACACTCATGATTTTTGCTACAACTGTCATGAGAGAGAGACTCCAGCGTCTCATGATATCTGTTTTAAATGTCATTTCGTGACAAAACCTCACAATCCAATAAGCGGGTGTGGAGTTTGTCATGACCAAGCAACTCAATCTATGGAAACCTGTTCTTTTTGTCATGATGTAATCACCCAAAATATGCAGGTATGTGCCAAGTGTCACAACGTCACAACCCCAAACCACAACGTCTGCATTCTCTGTCACAAAACAGCCATGACCCCAACACCTAGTTTCTCCATGACTGGGGATGGATGTGGAAAGTGTCATTCTGACGGTTCTGCAGACTGGGGAGGAGCACCTATAGGACCATACCCACTTTCATGCGATAGATGTCATGGATAGTGATTTAATGAGGAGATTTCCCCTATTCTTAGTTCTCTGTTTATCTCTGTTTCTCTCAATCAATTACTGGATAAATGCTACAGACGGTTTGAAGATAGTCATAGATTCTCCAACGATGTATACAATTCCTGAGTACACAGAAATTCTCTTGAAGTTTCACCTCGAAAACGAGGATGGTAACCTGATCTTAGAGAACAAAGCAGAAAATCTCTACGTTCTTTTAAGAATTCTTGATATGAACCTAGATGTTTTGAAGGATGAAAGTCCATGGGAAAGCAAAGGATGGAAATTTGAGAATGGTTATTACTCTCTCTCCCTCTCGCTGCACTATCAAATAGAGGCAACCTATCTTTTCAGAATCAGATACATAGAAAATGGCACAACATCAGAAGCGAGTTTGAGCTTTAACATAGAAAGTCAGGGAGTCTCTCTTTGGGATTGTGGTAAGTGTCATGATGAAAAATTTGAGAAGATGAAGGTCAAAACTCCCCACTCTAAAAAGACAACTTCTAAAGAGAGGATTGAATCTCGTGAGAATTTAGCCCAGATTTCTATACCACCCTACAACATCTACGTTGAGGTTGGACAGAACTGGCAACAATTTGGAGCCTTTGGAATGCCAAGCTGGTTTTATGGTTCATTGAGTTATACGTGGTGGTGGCTGGGGGAACAGAAGAATGGAATTAACATCTTTGTTTTGGAGGATGGGTTGCCAGTGAGTGATCTTGCTCCTCCCCTATCCTGGTATCAATGCACAAACAGATTTGTGAGCCCAAATAACTCCTGGAAGGCTGATTCTAACTGTGGAGGAAACTATCCTGACAGTTATGAGAGATGGATGCATGAAGTTGTTGATTTAACTGGTTATTCTTCAGCCACTTTAGGTTTTTGGGAATGGTTTAACTTGGAGAGTGATTGGGACTATGGCTGGGTCTTGGTTTCAACTGATGGAGGAAACACATGGAACTCTCTTTCAGGAACATATATAACGAACACCGATCCCAATAGCAACAACATTTATGGAAATGGAATCACTGGAGATTCTGGAGGTTGGGTTTTTGAGACAATGGATTTAACCTCCTATGTGAATCAAGAGATAATTGTTGCCTTTTACTTTAAGTCTGATACTTTTGTGAATTATGAGGGTTGGTATATTGATGATGTTTCAATAAATGGTTTAGTTATAGATGATGCAGAAACTCCCCTGCCACCCCAACGCATCTTCATAACTGTTAATGCTCCCACAATTCCTGGAGGTGTTTACAATACAGTAGATATTCCTATTTTTGAAGACTCCCTTCATCCAGGATTCTACTATGGTGAATTTCAATTTTCCTCCTATGGTTCAAGAATTGACTTTACTGGTTTATACACAATAGATATAAGAATAGACAGCACAACAGTTTCAAGTGTTGAGGATTTCGAGGTTCCAATGTGGGGATGTGAGAATTGCCATTTTCCATCCTATGGTTATATTCCTCACTTTCCTTGGGCATGTTCTTCATGCCATACTTCTGTGGGAAGTGTATGGGTTTCCCATCCTCACACCACATCCTCAATGCACAGACCAGAAAACAATTCTCAGTTCGGCAACGGTTGTCTGCCTTGTCACACAAATGTTGTTGTTGATATAAAGTATGGTTCAAGTGTTTATGATCCCTATGATTCTCACACGATAAATCTCCTCTCTGGTGCCCACTCAGACCTTAGCTGTGAGGATTGTCATGGTGAATTGGGATTTCAAGGAGCAGCCCAATACACAATATCAGATGAATTGGGTTATTCTCCAGAATTTAGAGCATATCAGAGCAATGTGCTGGAGTATTTGATAGACTATGAGGAACCTGATGATTTGAATGTTACTTTGACATGGACATCGTCAACTTCAGTAAACATAGAGATTAAGCTTTTGGGAGATTATGCCTCTGGACAAAATCCGACATATGCACAGGCTTCTGATTATAACACTTCTGGAGTTTTAAATCTGAATGTAACCGGTCTTTCAACTGGAATATATGTTTTGGATGTTGTAAATTACAACAATGTAGCAGTGGAATACACAATCTCATCCAGCCATCCTATAAAAAGAGTTATTAAAGTCCCATATCAGTGTTCCCAGTGCCATCCAATATCTTCCACAGCAGCAATTCCAAATTGGGACAGATTTGGAGCTTCCTTCACCCACCGCTACCAAACCTCAGGTCACACTCCCACAGATGGTCATGTTCAGTGCAGGTTCTGTCATGGTTCCTTCCACAGCATTAAACCCCTCTCCTCTTTTACATGTCAGTCCTGCCATGCATCACCACCAACTCTGAGATTTGATGACAACTCTTCAATGACACATCCAATTCAAAACCCATCCTATTCCTCCATGGATTACAAGGGATGCTTGTCTTGCCATCAAGACCCCCACATTCTCCAAGCTCAAGGTGCAGGTCCAGTAAGCATTTCTCCAAAAGCAATTGCAAAAAAAATAGATAGGGCATGTGCTAGAAATGTTATCTTTGATGCATCCTTGTCCTTTGATCCAGATGGAGAGATAGTCAGTTATTACTGGGACTTTGGAG
>JBHIDS010000102.1:0-8327 GCA_046760205.1 Candidatus Methanofastidiosia archaeon | reverse complement strand
CCAAATAGTAGTAAACAGATTGCTCATTTTGAAACTGGCTGATGTAGTCTGGTGTTACAGGTTTTCCATGAAGTTGTGTTCTATCTGGTGGAGGTTGTGGATGGATCTCTAATGTCCAAAGTCCTGAATTGTTTAGCATGTCTTCAATCTTTGTAGGTCTAAACTTTTCCTGAATCAATGCATCTTTGTAAAAATACATGTAAGGACTAAACCTATCAGCCAAATCTTCTTTTTGAGTCTCAATCAAAGCCTCACAGCCAGTTCCAATCTCATAGCGATATACATGTCCCCCTTCTGGCCATGGTTCGAATGTTCCAGCGTATAATTTACCATCGTAAACTGCTAACGATTCCACAGGAACATCCAATCCAACATTTTTCCATGTAGTTCCTCCATCATAACGATATACACTATCTCCTACTGTTGTTCCAACATACAGCTTGTCATCATAAACTGCAAACGAAGAAATCAGCCCTACTAGTCCTACATTTGTCTATGTGGTCCCACCATCGTAACGATATACACTTATACCTGCCCCACCATATAATTTACCATCGTAAACTGCTAATGAACGCACCCTCCAAGAATTTCCCAGTCTTCCCACATCTGTCCATACAGTTCCACCATCGTAGCGATACACATGACCACCATTATTCCAACTGTATGTTCCAGCATATAATTTATTATCGTAGATTGTTAATGAATACACATTTTGAGCATCTCCCAATGGTCCAACATCTGTCCACGTAGTTCCACCTTCGTAACGATATACAGAACCACCTGTTGGAATCCATTCTTTGACGAATGTTGAGGCATATAATTTGCCATTGTAGAATGCTAACGACGATACACCCCACTCGTCTCCCAATTCTCCAATCTTTGTCCATGTACTTCCACCACCATAACGATATACACTAGCTACACATTCAGCATCAAAATAACTACAACGTGTTCCAGCATATAAATTGCCATTATAAACTGTTAATGACAAAACACCCCAATCTTCTTCCAATTCTCCTACATCTGTCCATGTAGCTCCATCATAACGATATACATGACCATGAATTATATAATCACCATCAACATCTTCTGTATCGGTTGTTCCTGCATACAGTTTACCATCGTAAAGTATTAATGACAAAACCATATTGGCATCTCCCAATTGTCCCAAATCTGTCCATGTAGAATCAGAACTCGTTTCTGTAATGGTTAAGAAAAGGAATGTGAAAACCAGAAGAATTTTCAAAGCTTTCATATCACTCTCCTCTTTTATAAATATATGAGAGGTTATTTATAAAGCTTTCGACAGGAAATTTTTTGAAGTTATGGCTAAGAGTTTTTCTGTTGTAGTAGTTATCGATTTCAACGGAGAATCAATTTCTTATAAAGGTGGAAAACATAATATCAATCACCTCTCATTCTCTCTTGGATGAATCTTTTAACTTCTTCAAGAGAAGCAGACTCCAACCCATAGAATTCTGCAAACTTTTTTGTGGTGGTAAGAATATAGGTTCTCTCTTTTGGTCTTCTCTCGATCAAACCGTCCTCTTCAAGCTTTTTTAAATGCTTGTAGCAGCTTGTGCCTCTCACCCTCACAACATTAGATTGAAGGATAGGCTGTTTGTAAGCCACGAAAGAGAGGGTTTTCAAGAGAGCTTTTTTCTTTCCAGATGAAGGTTGGTACTCCAAGGCTTTCTCGTTGAACTCAGGTTTGAGCTGCATCACGAACTTTCTACCAACAGTTTCTTTTATTTCAACAGAAGAGTTCATTCTTTCATACTCTCTCTTTAGTTCTAAGATCAAATCTTTACATCTCTTGTAGGTTAATCCAAGGGAGTTTGCCAATTCTTTTACGCCCACAGGCTTTCCTGAGACAAAGAGCACAGCCTCTATCAACCTTTTAACTCTCATCCCCAAGGCTTAGTCCAAAAGTTTATAAGAGTTTTGACAGTAAACCTTAAATAGCCTTAAAAAGTTTGTAGAGTAAGAATGAAACGTAAGGGATTTTGATGAGAGATATAGAGAAGGTATCGAGAAGAAGCTTTTTGAACATAGCTTTGGGAGCTGCTTTTGCTCTCTCTGCCCTCTTTGCTGGAATCCCAATTCTCGCATACCTCTGGCCCTCCTCAAAAGAGGGAGTTTCCACAGGGTTGGTGGAGATAGCCACCACCCAAGAGCTCTCTATTTGGGAAGCGAAGACCTTCGTTCTCAACGGAAAGGCGGCTATTCTCGTTAGAGTTTCAGAGGATGGTTACAAAGCCTTCTTTTCAAAATGCACTCATGCAGGTTGCACTGTAAAGTGGTTGTCTACAGAGCAGGTTTTCAAGTGTCCTTGCCACGATGGATTCTTTGACTCCAATGGAAAAAACATAAAAGGACCTCCTCCTTCCCCTTTAGGGCAAGTAAACCTGATAGTAGAGGGAGGAAAGATTTTTGCAGGTGGATAGAATGAATATTCAAAATCTTCAGGATAAGCTCTATAGGTACTTTGATGAGAGGCTTGAGATAAAAGAGGCTTTGGAGAAGTTCTTGAGGAAACCTGTTCCAATACATGCCACTAACTGGATGTTTTGCTTTGGAGGTCTCACCTTTCTAATGTTTGCAATCCAGGTTGTCACTGGAGTTCTTTTGATGGTTTACTATGTTCCCACTCCAGAGCAAGCCTACAAGAGCGTGCAGTTCATAATGCGAGATGTAAATTTTGGATGGTTGATAAGAAGTCTTCACCACTGGGCAGCCAATGGAATGGTTCTCATGATTGGGTTGCACATGGCGAGGGTTTTCTACATGGGAGCCTACAAAAAGCCAAGGGAGCTCAACTGGATAGTGGGAGTAATTCTTCTCTTCATCACCCTTGGATTTGGATTCACAGGTTATCTTCTACCCTGGGACCAGAAGGCTTTTTGGGCAACCACCGTGGCATCAGAGCTTGCAAACTCGATACCTTTTATAGGTCCATACCTTTTGGTGATTATGAGGGGAGGACAGGAGATCTCTGGAGCCACTCTCACCAGATTCTATTCAGTACACGTTTTCATCCTTCCAGCCATCATCGTGGCTTTTCTCCTTCTGCACTTTGCAATCATAAGAAGACAGGGGATTTCTGGACCTTTGTGAGGCGATGAGATGGAAGAAGAATACGAGGGCGAAACCATAAGATTCTTTCCAGACCATGTTTTGACTGAAGCTATAGTGGCATACATCGCTTTGGGCATAATAATCTCTCTGGCTGTGCTCTTTCCAGCCCCCCTTAAGGAACCTGCAAACCCCTTCGAGACTCCAGCCCACATAAAACCTGAGTGGTACTATCTTGCAATGTACCAGGCTCTAAAGTACTTTCCTTCCAAGATATTTGGAATGAGTGGGGAAACAGTGGGAGTGATTCTTATGGGTGGAGCCTTTCTTGCTTTCTTTTTAGTTCCCTTTGTAGACAGAGGAGAGAGTAGGCACCCAAAGGACAGAAAACTACTTGTGGGATTTGGAACCCTCGTCATCATCCTCATGCTCCTCTTGACCTACATTGGTTTCGTTTCCTGAGGTGTTAAAATGAGATGGTTTTTAATAGCTTTGATGATTTGGTCGGTGGTTCTCTTCCCCATGGAATCTCAAACTCCAAACTCCTGCTACAACTGCCACAAGGCACAGAGCGGAAGTCTTGGAAGAGTGGCAGAGGATTGGGAGAAGAGCATTCATAAAGAAGGGGATGTTTTCTGTTCAGACTGCCATGGAGGAAACCCAATGCTTCTCTCCCTTGAGGCTCACTCAGCTAAAAACTTCATTGGAGTTCCCTCAAAAAGTGATATTCCAGAGCTTTGTGGAGGGTGTCATTCCAACGAGAAAAAGATGAGGCAGTATGGACTTGATACCCAATCCCTTTCGCAATACAGAGAGAGTGTGCACGGTATAAGGCTCTTGGAGTTTGGAGATGAAGACGTTGCCCAATGTGCATCCTGTCACAATGCCCATGAGGTGAAATCCAGCAAAGACCCACAGAGCTCTACCTACAAGACCAACGTCCCAAAAACCTGTGCCAAGTGCCATTCAGATAGTCTTCTCATGGAAAGGTACAACCTCCCCTCAGACCAGCACTCCAAATTCAAAAACAGTGTTCATGGTAAGGCTCTACTTGAGATGAAGGACACGAGAGCTCCAAATTGTGCAGATTGCCATGGAGTACACGGAGCCTCTCCCCCAGTTGGAAGTGAGATAAAAAATGTGTGTGGGCAGTGTCACTCAGCCACCAGAAAGAATTTTGAGGAAGGGGCACACTATAAAGCCTTGAAAGAGAAGAGTTCGCCTGATTGTTCAAACTGCCATGAGCACCATGGAATGCAAGCTCCAACTCTTGCGATGTTTGAGGGATCAGATGAGGGACACTGTGGCGAGTGTCACTCAAAAGACTCTATAGCCTACAAAGAGGGTTTAAGGATAAAAAAAACCATAGAGGAAGCTGAAGATTTAGTTTCAGAGGCAAAGAAATACATAAAAGAGGCGGAATCTGAGGGCATTGAGGTCTCAGACCAATTGGTGAGGCTCGATGAAACAAAGACTGACCTAGTTCTTGTTGAAGTGACCCAGCACTCGGTTAATTTTGAAAAAGTTCAAGAACACACAAAAAAGATTGAAGAGAGAGCAAGTAGCGTCATTTCTGAAGTTGAAAAGTTGGTTCAGCAGAAGAAAGCAAGGATGAAAGTACTGTATGTAACAGCGTTTTTGATCTTCGTCCTTGTTTTGCTTATGGCTTTAAAGAGAAAGAGTTTGTAGATGGTGAGAACTTGAAGGGAAAGTTGGTTGAAAATCAAGTGATCTTTGAGAAATCAAGAGATGTTTCAAAGCTCTACAGCAAGAGATTTTTTGGAAAGAACATAGAGGGAAAGCTCTATTTGAATCTCTGTGAGGCTCTTTACCTCTTGGAGCTTTCGAAGATAGAGGTTGAAAAGGATTCTAAGAAATTGGATTTCAAAGAGCTCTTGAACTATGTGGATGAAGAAGATTTTGACACCAAATACAAGGTTTACAAGGATTTGAGAGACAGAGGACTTGTGGTAAAGACGGGCTTTAAGTATGGTTCTCACTTCAGGGTCTACAGAAAGGGAATTGAGGACCATGCAGATTACTTGGTGCATGCCTTTCCAGAGAAGCACAGGTTCACCACTTACGAGATCGTCCACTTCGTTAGAATGGCAAACACAGTAAACAAGGAGATGATCTTTGCCTTTGTGGATGAGGAGGGAGATGTAACCTACAACAAGTTGGAGAGGATTATTCTTTGAGATGGAAAACCTTTCATCTTCCCCTTGAAAGCTTCAAGTTCTCAAAAATGAAAAAAAAGGATATTGACTACTTGAACAGCTCAGGTAACTTTTCTATGAACTTTCCCACCTTTATGAGAACATAGAGGAGTCCCACCGAGAGTAAAAACATAGCGATGGCTCCTATCGTCCTTGCTAGAAATTCTTCAGGCATATTTTCACCTCCTCTACTTTTTCTTTCTGACAAACTCTGAGATCTCGTCTATCAAACCTGCAAGCTTTATCAAAACATAGATTGCAGTAAGGCTCACGAGAAGCACGGAGATTGCGATTATCATCTGAGCTATCATTTTTTCACCATTTTTTTATAGAAAATGAAGATATTTAAGGGTTTTTGAGAAATTTATTTTTTATTATGGTAAAGGATTTGTCAATTTTACTTAAAATGATGAGAGATTTTGACAGGCATACCCAAAGTTTATCAAATTTCATAGATATTCTTTTAAAGGTTTAATTATAGTTTTTAGGATGGAGAGTTTCAAGGCGATCTCTAATGCAGAGAGGAGAAAAATCCTTGAGATGCTTGATGAGAGAAGGAGAAGTTATAAGGAGTTTTTGGAGGAGTTGAGGATAGATAGAGGTTCTCTCAACTTTCATTTGAAAAAGTTAGAAGATTTGATAAAAAAGGATTCTAAAGGCTACGAGATTACGAACAAGGGTAGGTTATTCTTGAATTTCATTCATAGAATACAAAAAGAGCTGGATTTAAAGGACATTTTTGAGATTTTGAAGAACAGGTTGAGGATTTACTTGATACTCTCCCTGAGAAGAGAGAAGAGTTTTACAGATTTGATGGAAATTCTAGATGTAGAGGCTCCAAAGCTTGCCTTTCACCTTAAAAAGTTGGAGTTTTTGGTCTTGAAAACTTCAAAGGGATACAGGTTGAATCCTAAAGGAGAGCTTCTCCTAGAACTCTTAATTGACTTTGAAAGAAAGCTTTGCAGGGAGGAGAAGGGACTTTTCGGTTTGGTAAAGCTAAGGCTTTCGAGAGCCAAAGAAATTTCAAAAGAAAAAATCCCTGGAGAGTGGAGGAGGGATGCAGGTTATCTCTTTTTGGATATAGCTGAAACCTATATCCAGTTCTTGGTGGGAGGCTTTGTACTTCTATTCTTGGAATCCATGAGTTTTCGAGGAGGAAGATTTTTGATTCCTATACTTTCAACTGCAGTACATGCCATAGCTTTCATCATTCTCGTTCCCATTCTCATGTTTTTGATGGTGATTTTGTTTCTAAGTTTCATTCCAACCTACACCAAAAACTTCAGAATAAGCTTTCTTTTAAGAGAAAAGACTATAAAGGAGGAATTTGAAGGGGGAGGACTAATGCTAAACAAAAAAAGAATTTTTTTGATAATTTTGATTCTCTTTCTTATATTCATACGCTTTAATGGAAGACTCAGGTTTTGGATGGCATTCACTCTTATAATAGCCCTGAGCCTCTTTGCCATCGAGAGGTGGGATACCATTGTGGGTGGAATCAAGCTAAAGTGGTGGACCTTTTTCTACTTTACCTTCGTTATCGTAATGGGTTTTGGAGCAAATCTCAGGAAAACCATAAAGTTCAACTTCATGGCTCTTATTCTTTTAATCTTTTTACTCTCCTTCAGTTTTATGATTTACAAAAGATGGAGAGAGAGGGGTTTATTTTATTCAAGATAACCTTTTCTCTTTATGAGCTCTATTATGTCTTTTAGCTCTCCCTCCTCCATCTTCAAATCCTTTATCGCAGTTTTCATATCTATCTTTCCACCCGCCTCCTTGATGTAGAGGTAAACCTTCTCCTCCAGCATGGACATCTCTGCTCCTCTTCTTTGAGACTTGAAAAATGCATAAATTCCAACTACGAGGAGTGCTATAACAACGTATGGAAGGTACTTAGAAAATGAGATTCTTTTCTCCTCTCTCGCCTCCTCTGTTACAAAAGTCTCATCAAAGAGCACCACATATCTTCTCCTGTCCAGCTTGTCTGAATTTAAGTACTCTGCAAGGTTGTAGGAAGCGATGGCAACTATCACTCTACCATCCTTTGCCTGTTTCTCTTCTACGGTGTATTCTCCTGGATTGAAGTGCACTCGCTCAGCCTCTTGTCCAGCCTCAAGAAAACCTGTCTCTAACCTGGTATAGACCTCTATCTTATCAAGGTACTTTATCTGGCTCATGGGTGTCCACATCTCTGTAAGCACTATAACCAGTGGGATCTCTAAGGGATAGTTGTTTCTGTTGTAAACTCCGATTATACCATAGTCGTTGTTTATGGTGGATAAGTCGTGGTAGTGAATGGAAATAACCCTGTAGGCTGTGTAGTAAACCGAATTCATAAAGGTCTGGTACCTATCGTTTCCCTTCCTGGTTAAATATCCCTTTGAAACTCTGAGAATTCTTCCAGAGTTTTTGAATGGCGCTCCATAAATCAAACCATAGAATCTCTGCTCTCCCTGAAGCTCGATTGCTCCAAGCCCTCTCTCCTCCTCTAAAGCATCAGCTAGGGGTTTTGAGTCTCCTACCACCATGATTCCATTATCCTTATCAAGATAGGAGGTTATCACAGAGTAGGCTCCAGAGGATTTTAGCTCAGAAAGCATTCCTTCACCATCACTTGAATTTGGAACATAAAGCATGTCTCCTTCAAAGCCTCCTGCAAGCTCTGAAATGGTTAACTTCTTCAAGTTGATTCCTATGATGTTACATATATCTTCAACCTCATCAATTTCCTGCGAGTCAAAGCTTCCCCCGCTTAGAATAACGATGGTTGGAAGAGGTACTTTTGCGAAAGTCTGAAAGCCACCAACTAAGAGTAAGAGCGCTACCAAGAAAGCCTTTTTCATTGAATCACCTGATTTCTTTTGAGAACTGATATATAAACTTTTCTACTTCAACTGCTCTTGCACAACTTGCTAACTCTACACTTTGAACACCTTTTCTTCCTACAGAAGTTCTTTGAAAGCCTCAAGAGTGCAACCTCAAAGTTTCGAAAGTCGAAATTCTCAACTTTATTTTCCTTGAAGATTTTCTTCA
>JBHIDS010000101.1:0-8332 GCA_046760205.1 Candidatus Methanofastidiosia archaeon | reverse complement strand
AATCAAAAACCTTAAATAGCTTTAGGCAAAAAGAAGGTATATGATGTTTTCTGCAAGGCTCAAGGCAAAAACCTGGAGAAAGATAGTGAATGCAGTTTCTGCAATAGTAGAGGAAGTTCCCATAGAACTCACAAAGAAAGGGATAAGATTCACAGCCATGGATCCATCCCACATCTCAATGATAGACTTCAAGATGAAATCTAAGCACTTTGAGGAGTACAAGTTGACAGAGGAATTCACCATAGGGATTGACCTCGATGAGATGAAAAAGATAGTCAACAGGTCAAAACCTCAAGAGGACCTCACAATGAAAGCTGATAAGAGCAGTTTAAACCTCACCTTTAGACAGTCAGATGGAGAATCCATAAGAAGGTTTAAATTGCCTATCATCGACATTTTGGGAGGCGAGAACTTCAAGATTCCAGAACTCTCAACCACGGTAAAGGCTAAACTCTCGGCATACGTCTTTGATGATGCCATAAAGGATGCCTACATAGTTTCAGACCACATAACTTTTCATGCCAATAAAGATGGACTTATAATGAGGGCACAGGGCGAGGCTGGAGAGATAGAAACAGAGGTTAGAGAGCTTTTGGAGTACAAATTTTCAGAAGATGTCAAAGCCACCTTCAACCTCTCCTATCTCACAGACATAAGCAAGGCCGTTGAGGATGAGATTACAATGTGCCTTGGTACAGACATGCCCATAAGATTGGAGTTTTCTCTTGATAACTCAGAGATTGTTTTCATCTTAGCTCCAAGAGTTGAGAGAGAATGAAATGTTGGAGATTTTAGAGGAGAAGTTAAGATTTGAGAGGGAGAGAAGAGAGCTTTCTCCTATAGATGATAGCTTTTTCCAAGATGTTTTTGAGTATCTTGAAGCTCTGAGAACCAAAAGGGACGAGCTTAAAAAAACTTCAAAAAACAATCTTTTTGATTCAAAGACCCAAAAAGCTTTATATAGGATTTATGAAAAACTAATTAAAATCTCAGAGAGAGAGATTCAAGAGTTGATAGACCTAAGAGTTTCAAAGATTCTTGAAGGCAGGAGAGAGAATCTTTTGGAGCAAGAGAAGAAAGTCTTGAAAGAATCAACTAGAGTGGAAAAGCTGAAAAGAGAGCTTTACCTCTCTCTCCTCTCCCCAAAACCTCTAGTAAAGGTAGAGATTATTTCAGAGATTCCTGAGTTTGTGGGACCAGACATGAATACCTATGGTCCTTATCATCCCGGAGAGAAAATTGAGCTTTCACATGCCCTTGCAAAGCTTCTCTCAGGACATGGGCTCTGTAAGGTGATGAAAAGGTGATTGGATGAAAATCAAAAAGAAAAAAAACACCTACTGTCCAAAGTGCAAAAAGCACACTGCACACACTTTAAAGTTGGTTAAGAAAAAAAAGAGAGGAGAGCTGAAGCAGGGACAGAGGAGATTTAGAAGAAAGTTGAAAGGTTATCGAGGTTATCCCAGATCTCTCCCCCATGGAGAAAAGCCTACAAGAAGATTTGATCTTAGATACAAATGTGGTATGTGTGGAAAGTCCTCCACAAAAAGGGGCTTTCGAGCAAAAAGGTTGGAGTTTGAGTAGGTGATTGCATGTCGAGATTTTTAAGAATAAAATGTGATGACTGTGGCAACGAACAGGTTACATTCTCAAAGGCTTCTTTGAAAGTCAAGTGTTTGGTGTGTGGGAAGACTGTGGTTTCCCCTACTGGAGGAAAGGGTAGAGTTTACGCTAAGATCCTAGAGGTATTAGAATGAAAAAGAAACTTTCCTTATTTGACAAGAAAACTAGAAGCTTACCAGAAGTTGGGGAGTTGGTTTTGGGTACAGTTACCCGAATCTTTCCATACGGCGTTTTTGTAAAGCTTGATGAGTACGATCTAGTAGGAATGGTTCATGTCAAGGAGGTTTCCACAGGCTGGGTGAAAAACATCAGAAATTATGTTAAGGAAGGGCAGAAGGTTGTCACCAAAGTGCTAAAAATGGATCCTTCAAGAAGGTACATCGATCTCTCCTTGAAGAGAGTGACCCAAAAACAGGCTAAGTTGAGAAAGCAGCAGTACAGAACAGAGAGGAGAGTTGAAAAATTGCTTCAGTACTACTCTGAGGACAAGGGAATTCCCTGGAATGATGTTCTGGAGAGAATAGTAAAACCTATCGAGGATAAATTTGAAGATCTGTTCTATGGGTTTGAGGAGATAGTTAAGAACAAAAGCCTTCTTGAGAATCTGGTACCAAAAGAGCATCAAGAGAGTTTCTACAACCTCCTTAAAAAAAACATAGAGATCCCTCACGTGGAGCTTTCGGGGGTTTTGGAAATCTCATGTTTTGAGAAAAATGGCGTTGAGATTATCAAGAATGCTCTCATAAAAGCTCAAGAGGATGGAGTGGAGATAAGACTCGTTGGAGCCCCAAGGTACTCTGTAAGAATCACAGCGGAAGACTACAAGATCGCTGAAGAGAAGCTTAGAAAAGTTGAGGAGAAAGTTTTAAACTTTATGAGCGAGCACAAGGGAGAGGCAAAGTTTTTTAGAAGTTAGAATCATGAAGCTCCGAAAATGTTTTAAGTGTGGAAGGTATACCTTGAAAAGCATCTGTATCTGTGGAGAGAAAACCTCATCTCCAAGACCTCCAAAATTTTCTCTGGAGGACAGGTATGGAAAGTACAGAAGAAGATTAAAGAAAGAAAAAGAAAAGAGAGGTGATATTCATGAAGGAAACCATAATAAGAGAGCTTAAGAGAATCGAGATGAGGGATCCAATACTTGTGGAAGGACTTCCAGGTATCGGATTGATAGGAAAGATAGCTGCTGATCATTTGATCTCAGAGCTTGGTGCAGAGAAGTTTGCAGAGCTGTACTCTCCACATTTCTTCCATCAGGCACTGATAGAGGAGGGCTCTATCCTACGGTTGATGAACAACGAGTTCTATTACTGGAAGGGAAAAGGAAAGGAATTGATTCTCCTGGTGGGAGATATTCAGCCCCAACCAACTGACTCCTATGGACATCATGAGGTTGTGTCTAGGATTTTAGAATATGCAAAGGACTTTGGGGTTAGAAGGATCTTCACTCTTGGTGGGCTCTCTACAGGAGGAGTGGCTGTGAGGGAGCCAAGAGTTTTTGGATCTGCCACCACTAAAGAATTGATAAAAAAGTACTCTTCCTATGAAATCGTGTTTAGAAACGATCCAGGTTCTGCCATAGTTGGAGCCTCTGGATTGCTTCTGGCAATAGGAGCGATGATGGGAATGAACGGTGTTTGCCTTTTAGGAGAATCTCCGGGGTATCTCATGGCCGATGCGAGAGCTGCCAAGAGCATTTTAGCAGTGTTGTGCAAGATTCTCGATCTTAAAATAGACATGGCAGCATTAGACAAGAGGGCGGAAGAAACAGAGGAGTTCATCAAAAAGATTCAGGAAATGGAGAAGAAGACCCAGATTCAAAGAGGGATAAAACCAGGAGATTTCTCCTATATTCGTTGATTTCACTTTCCCTCTATACTCACCAGAATTATTCTTAAGATGAGGGTCCTTCCAGCGAGGAATGGATTGAAGTCTAAGGTAATCTTGTCCTCAGTGATGTCTATCACGATACCTCTACGACCCTCCAGAATCATTTGAAAACTTAGCTCTGGAATCAACCTCAAGGTATAGCTTTCCTCCTCCATCTTCAAAACCTCTGCAGGACCGCTTGGAAAGGAAGTCTGTGGAATATCTATAACATCTCCCACCTCCATCAAGATCTCCAACTTTACCTCGTTCTCACTCACCTCTAAGACCTTGATTTTCTTGCTGCCTGCATTGTAAACCTTTGAAACTTCTGGATTTTCAAAGGTTATTTTCAAAAAGTTATCAAGAGTTATGGTCTCAAATCTTGGAACTACAATCACCCTGTCTATCTCTTTTATTAGGTTGAGATCTCTCTGTCCAAAGCCGTCCTCTGGAGAAATTCTTATAAGCTTTTCTTCCCCAACTTTCATACCCAAAACTGCCTTCTCCAAACCTGGCATCACCTGATGAGCACCTACTTGAAATATAAGAGGTTCATATTTAAGTTGTATTCGAAACCAGGGAGCCTTTGGAATGTTTTTGTCGAGAGCGATCTCCTCTATAGTGGTATCAAAGAGAGTTCCATCCTCAAGGTATCCAGCAAAGTCCACTCTCACTAAGTCTCCCTCTCTCACCACTCTTTCGGAAGAGAGAATGAAATAAGCTAGGAAGAGAAGAATCACCGTTGAGATAGTGATTATGATCATCTTGTACTTTTCAAAAATCTCACTGAAATCTGCCATGATACGATGTTTTTGATGGATTTAAAAAGGTTGTGGTTAAAATCTATTTTTCAATCAAAGGCAAGTGTTTATAAATGAGATTTCAAAACTCAACTAGGTGTTTGAATGAGTACACAGAAAGATTTAGAATTTTCAGAGATAATCTATGAGAAGAAAGATTGGGTAGCAGGAATTACAATCAACAGACCCCAGGTCTTGAATGCCTACTCCACCAAAACCTTAAGAGAGCTTACAAGAGCCTTTCAAGATGCCTCCTTCGATGACTCTGTGGCAGTGATAGTTTTTTCAGGTGTGGGAAAAGATGCCTTCTGCACTGGAGGAGATGTGAAGGAGTACGCTTCTATCTATCTAAGAAAACCTAGAGACTACTGGAAGTACATGGGAATCTTCAAAGGATACATCGAGTCCATAATAAACTCTGGAAAGCCTGTGATAGCAAGGTTGAATGGAATGACTGTTGGTGGAGGAAACGAATCCCAGCTTGCCTGTGACCTTGCCGTTATGGCAGAGCATGCCTTCATATCTCAGGTGGGAACAAACGTTGGGAGCGTGGCTTGCGGAGGCTCAACCCAATGGCTGTCTCTATTCGTTGGAGACAGAAGGGCAAGAGAGATTCTCTTTCTAAACGAGAGGATTTACGCATTCAAAGCTTTAGAGTGGGGATTGGTTAACAAGGTCGTTCCCTCTGTCAAAAAAGATGGAGAGTTTGTGGGCAGAGCAACTCAAGACGAGATCACCAAAGCAAAAAAGGGAGAGGGTGGGTATGAAATCGATCTATCTCTTCTGGATAAAGCTGTAGATGAACTCTCCCAAAAGTTGATAGAAAAGTTTCCTGAGTGCACGAGATACACCAAGCAACAGGTTAACTTTTTCAAAGACTTTGCATGGCACCAGACCATAGGACATGCTCGTGACTGGCTCTCTATTCACTTCACATCCCTTGAGCCAAATGAGGGAATGAGTGCCTTCGTTGAGAAGAGAAGAGCAGATTATCTTGGGATAAGGAAAAAAGCAGCTGAAGGAAAGTCCTCAGAGTTTTTATGGGGGTCATATAAGAATATATGTAAGAAATGTGGGGCAAAGGGGATTCCAGAGGATTTCGAATTTTGTGGAGTTTGTGGAGAGAAGTTGTGATGTATTTTAAAGAGTTCGTCGTTCTCTGCAAGATGCTTGAAAAAACCAGAAAGAGAAAGGAGAAGGTAAAGCTTTTAGGAGAGTTCTTCAAAAAGCTCTCAGAGGATGAGCTCGAGATAGCTTTGAACTTCATATCTGGAAGGATATTTTCTCCCAAATCCTCAAAAACCTTAGATGTTTCTTTCAAAACCCTCAAAAAGCTTCAAGGCACCACACAGCAAACCCTTTTGAGGAAAACCTTAAGTTTGAAAGATCTGTATCATTATTTTGAAAAGATTGCGAATTTTAAAGGTAAGGGCTCGAGAGAAAGAAAGGAGAAAATGCTCAAAAGCCTGCTTTCCAATGCAAGCTCAGAGGAAAAGATTTACATCTTCAGGTTGATGTTTGGGGAGATGCAAACTGGAGTTGGAAAGGGAATTACAGAGCTTGCCCTCTCCGAGGCAACTGGAATTGAGGTAAAGCTCATAAGGAGAGCCATCATGCTCACATCGTTGGGAGAGGCTGGAAGACTTGCCTTGATGAAGGGAGCAAACGCTCTGAAATCCATAAACATCGAGATTTTCAAACCCTTAGAGCCCATGCTCTCCGAGATGGCTTACTCTTTTTCTGAGATATTCAAGTACCTTTCAAGATGTGCCTTTGAATTTAAGTTCGATGGTGCAAGGATTCAGATTCACAAAAAAGATAGAGAGGTAAAGATATTCTCAAGAAGATTGAGTGAGGTCACAGAGAGCTTGCCTGAAATCGTGGATTTAATTAAAGATTTTAAAGCTGAGGAGGTGATACTCGATGGAGAAGTGGTGGCAGTTAGAAATGGTAAACCTCTTCCCTTTCAAGAACTCATGAAGAGATTCAAGAGAGTACATGATATTCAAACTCTGAGAGGAGAAATTCCCTTAAAACTCTATCTCTTTGACATTTTGTACCTCAACAGAACCTCTCTCTTGGATGAAGCCTATAAAAAGAGGAGGAGAATTCTTGAAAAAATATGTGGTGATTTCTTGGCAGAGCAGATCATAACAGAATCTGAGGAGAAAGCTAGTGAATTTTTAAAAAGGTCTTTGAGCTTGGGACATGAGGGACTCATAGCAAAGTCTTTGAATTCAAAATACACCCCAGGTGCAAGAGGGAAGAGGTGGTTCAAGCTAAAGCCTACAGAAACCTTAGACTGTGTGATCGTGGCTGCAGACTGGGGTTATGGAAGAAGAACCTCTTGGCTCTCAAACTATCACCTTGCAGTTAGAAGTGGGGATGAATATGAGATGATTGGAAAGACCTTTAAGGGCTTGACAGACGAGGAGTTCAAAGAGATGACTGAAAGACTCCTCTCCATAAAAATCAAGGAGAGTAAATCCACTGTTTATGTAAAGCCTGAGGTTGTGGTTGAAGTTGCATACTCTGAAATCCAGAAATCTCCAAATTATAAATCAGGTTATGCCTTGAGGTTTGCAAGGATTAAGAGCATAAGATATGATAAATCTCCAAAAGAGACAGATACTTATGAAAGGTTGAGAGAGCTCTATGAGAGGCAGTTTGAGGTTAAGGGGAGGATTTAGCTATAAGATTTGAAAAAACCAAAACCATATAAGTAATTTAAACACATTCTTGCCTATGAATATGGCAAAGAGCATGAGATTGAGACTGAGGGCTATAGAATGTTTAAAGATCTTAAAAGAGAATCAAACCTACCTTGAGCTTTCAAAGCTGACAGGTTTGTCCATCACCGTGCTCAACAGGTACATCCTTGGAAAGGTTCTCCCCTCAGAAGAGAGGGCCCTTGAATTCATAAAGCTTTACGAGAAGAAATTCGATTTAAAATTTGAGATGAGGAGGAGGATAGGATTTGACGAGGAAGGTTACTTTGACAATTCTAAAATTCTCTATGACACTCTACTCATGAAGAGAATCTCAGAGTGTGTCTTTGAAAGATTTTCATCGAAAAAGATAGACAAGGTTCTAACTTCAGAAACTGATGGAATTCCTCTAGGCTGCTTAATATCCTCTGAGCTTGGAGTTCCCTTTCTCTTTGCAAAAAAACACAGAGAGGTGGGAGTTAGAAGATTTATAGAGGAGAGATACATCCCAGATTCATCTGGAAGAATTCTCTCCTTCTTTCTTCCAAGAGGGAACATCTCCAAAGGAGACAAAATCTTAATAGTGGACGATGTCATTCGCACAGGGGAGACCCAAAAAACCTTGATAAGTATGGTGAGAAATCAAGAGGCAGAGATAGCTGGAATCTTCGTCATAGTCTCTGTTGGAGATAGATGGATGAATCTTTTGAAAGATGAGGAGATTGAGGTTTTGGTTGGATTTTAAGAGAAAAACTTATCAGGTAAAACCTCGACTTGATGTGTGCATCCAAAGAAAGAGAGAATCAAGAAAGAGTACGACAGATCTGCAGAGTTTTATGATAGAAGGTACAAAAAGATTCAGTTTGAAAAGTACAGAGGGACGATAAAATTAAGTTTGGAAAATCTCAAGATCTTAGATCTTGGATGTGGCACTGGACTCCTCTCGATGTTCCTTTCAAGAAAAGATTTAGTTGGGATAGATCTATCTTTTAAGATGCTTAAAGTTGCAAAGAAAAGATGCAAAGTGGTGCAGGCTGATATTGATCATCTACCTTTTAGAGATTCCATATTTGATTTGGTTTTCTCTTTCACATCTCTCCAGAACCTGCCTTACTATAACGTTGCAATTCGAGAGGTTTTAAGGGTTCTGAAAAAAAATGGGTTATTCATCTTTTCAATTTTAAACAAGAAGTCTTATCTTCAAGTTGCAGAAGATGTAGAGAAAAGGTTTAAAATTTTAGAAAAGGCTTTATGTGGTGAAGATGTTTCTTTCGTTTGTGAGGTGAGGGAAAGTTTTTTAAGTTTTTGATTGAGGAGGATGCATGAAATCCG
>JBHIDS010000100.1:0-8396 GCA_046760205.1 Candidatus Methanofastidiosia archaeon | reverse complement strand
TGGTGAGCTACTCTTCAGTGCACTAACCATAAGAGACGATCTTGAGGATTTGGAGGATGACTTGAGAAATGGAGTTTACACTCTTCCCTTAATCCTGCTCATTAAAAATTCTGAAAAAATGAGAAAAGATGAGAAGTTGCTAAAGGAGTTTCTGTTTGAGAGAAAACAAGACAAGTTGAAACAGGTGATGGGCTTGCTCTACAAGTACAAGACTGTAGACTTTGCCTTAAGGGAGTGTGTTAGATTTTGTCTTGAGGCCAACGAGAAGTTAGAGATTGTTTTGAAGGACAAGAAGGGAATGAAGTGGTACATGATCAAGATGATTTTTCAGATGATAACAGACAGCTTTATGAGAATAACGCCAGAGATCGTGAGAAAAGGACTTCTCAGCACCAAATCCTTGAGAAAAAAGTTGGAGAAAATGAGAAAGAGTAACCTTAACAAAAGCCTTTGAGTATCTCTGAAAAAATCTTCTTCTCAGCCCTTCTCAAGTGATGGATGAAGGTTGTGTGAGAGATTCCAAGCTTTCTTGCAACCTTCCTCGTGTCAGACTTTCTCGGTTTCTCGAAAAGACCATTCTCGTAGGCAAAAAAGAGTGCCTTTCTCTGTTTTTCTGTTAGGAGTCTCAACAAATCTTTTGCATCGAAAATATAGGTTCCAACTGATTTTATCTGATAATTTATTTCATTTTCCTTGAAAAATTTTAAAATCTCTTCGATTTCTTTTTGGTTGCAAGCTATGGACAAAAGATTCAGATCTTTTCCAATGATGGTTGGAGGAACAAAGAAACAGTCAAAGTTCTCTATTAAAGTTTTAAAAAAGGGAGAAACTTTTCCCTTGATAACACACAGAAATTCCCTCATCCCTTTATCCTCACTCAAAATGTCAATCTCAGAAACTCCAAATTTTCCTATCAAGGAATCTTTCTCAACACCCATCTCAAGTTTTACCTTGCAGACTTCTGTAAAACCCTCTCCTGTGAGCTTGAAAGAATTCAGAAACTCGATCCTTGATATGAACTCCTCAAGACCTCCCATCCCAATATTTTTAAGGCTTTCTCTCGAAAGCTCCAATGTAACTCTCTTCATGTCATGTCTTACATGGAAGCCATAAAACTTTTACGCCTCTATTACAAACCTGAATATGAAAAAGAGGTTTGTGCTAATTGATGGATTGAGAATATGCTATTTAGAAGATGGAGAAGGGGAATCTATTATCCTAGTACATGGCTGGCCTACATACTCCTATCTCTGGAGATGTGTAATTCTCAAGCTCTCAAAAACTCACAAGATTTTTGCTCTAGATTTGATAGGTTTTGGAGATTCTGATAAACCCTTGATGGGAGATTACTCTATCGAGAAAAACGTTGAAATGCTCAAGATTTTCATGGAGAAGTTAGAACTTGAAAGGGCATCTCTTGTGGGACATGATCTTGGGGGCTTGATCGTTCCAAGCTTTGCAGCAAAGTATCCTGAAAAGATTTCAAAGCTTGTGGTTATGAACACAACCCCCTATCACTCAATGCTCACTCTACCCATGAAGCTCATGATAAGAGCTTTGCAAACTCCAATCTTCGGAGAGATTTTCATCTCTCTCATGAAATTTGGATTCAAGCCAATATTCAAGATTTTCTTTTACAAGAAATCCTCAATCACAGATGAAAGTTTGGAAGAGTACAAAAGACCCCTCATAGAAGATGAAAACACAAAGAGAGCTTGGTTAAATAGCATGAGGGCGATTAAGCCTGAAGACTTCAAAGAGCTTGAGAAATGCATAAAAAATATAAAAACGAAAACCCTCATACTTTGGGCAGAGAATGACTACTTGGTTGCACCTCTCTCTATTGGGGAGAGGTTAAGCTGTGAGATAGAAGGTTCTGTCCTAAAGACAATCCCTGAGTGTGGGCACTTCATGCAGGAGGAAAGTCCAGATTTAGTATCCAAGCACCTTTCAGATTTCTTAACTAAAAAGTCCTTGTAGCTCTAGAGTATTAGTTATTGCAATTTAGGAAAATCCATGATTTTCCTTCTCATTTTTTCAGAAACCTCTCTTCCATTTCCTGTAGCATTGTGTGGCAGAAGGTGAGCATCTTCTCCCTTTCTTCCTTGCTCATTGAAGCAAGACAGTTCTCCATCATTTTTGGCATCATCTCGTGCATAGTCTCCATCATATTCCCTGAACCCATTGATTCCATCCATCCCCCCATCATCTCAGGCATCATTTGGGACATCATCTCTCTCATCTTCTCAGGCTTCCCCCCGCCCATTGATTTCATCATCTTGGGCATCATCTTAGGCATCATCTGGGACATCATAGCCATCATGTCCTCAGCTTCCATTCCCTCCATCATCTTAGGCATCATCTTTTCCATCATTTTTCTTTTTTCTTCTGGATTCATTCTACCTACCATCCTTTCCATCATTTTTTCCATGATAGACATATTTTATCACCTCTTTTTGTTATAGATTTATGGTATCACACATTGTGTCACCAGAAAATCAAGAAAAAAGGAATATATGGATGTTTTCCCTAACATGTTAAGTCAACTCAAAGTGCCTTCTCAAAATCTTCTGCTCAGCATTCCTTAATATCTCAGAGATGGTTGCAATGGACACATCGAATTCCTCTGCCAAATCCCTTATTCCAATTTTCTTTGGAAACTCAAAATAACCCTTTCCAACTGCATGTTTTAGGATTTCCTCCTGCCTCTTTGAGAGAATTCCCTCTTCTTCAAGCCCAGTAATCTTTAAGACTTTAACATCACAGCCCAATTCCTTCAACTTTTCAAATAAGAAATTCAAAGAATCTTTTTCATCTGTTACCAAAATCCAGTTCATGTAACCCTTTTCTGCAAAAAAAGGTGTCACCAAAAAACATCCAGACATCACAAGGTATTTGCAGGCTTTGCAATCCTCCATAGTTCCCTTAAAAACTAACCTTCTCTTTTCCTTCTCACTCAAAATGAGGGATACTTTAGGAGATTTTTCAGCTAATTCTTCAAGGATGTAATCCAGAATCTTTTCTCTTCCTAAAATTTCAACAATAGCTCTTCCTCCACTTTCAAAGGGCATGCAACTTAAAAACTTGAGTCTTACATCATGTTTTTCTGTTACCTCACAATGCCAGAGATTTGGAATTTTGACAGCAAGAACAGCCTCTATCATGTTTTATGTTGAGAGCTATCCAATAAAAAGATTTGCTTCATCCACATCTCAATTGTTAACCAAAAGCCTTATATCTCTCAATTTCTTAAAAAATTAGGTGCTTGAATGAAAAGATACAAATTGAAAATAAAGATCCAGATGTTGGTTTTGGTTCTCCTCCTCTCAATGGTACCTCTAAAAGCTCAAGACAAAATTAAGATCACCTACGTTGGACACTCCACCTTTGAAATCACGGGTTCAAAAAAGATTCTCTTTGATCCCTATCTTGCCAAAAACAGCGAAGAGTATGGGTTTAAAAGGTTGATTGGAGCAAAGAGAGATGTGAATCAGTTCAAGGATATAGATTTTATAATGATAACCCATGAACACTTTGACCACATGGAGGTCGAAACCATTAAAGAGCTTTTAAAGAGAAACGATTCTTTGGTGATAGCTCCCTCCCCGGTGATTGAAAACCTCAAAGGAGAGATAGATGAAAAGAATCTCTTAAAGGTAAAGGCGGGAGATGAGCTTGAAATTGAGGGCGTGAGAATCAAGATTACAGGGGCATATCATTCATCGAAAGAACCTGTGGGATTTCTCGTGACCCTTGATGGAGTTACCTTCTATCATTGCGGAGATACCTCTAAGGTTGATTTTCCTCAAGGTGTGGATGTTTTCTTCGTCCCAATAGGAGGAACGTTTACAATGGATGTGGAAGATGCCCTAAAGGCTTTGGATTTGATAAAGCCTAAACTTACCATACCGATGCACTTCGATACCTTCTCAAAGATAGAGGCAGACGAAGAGAGGTTTGAAAGAGAAGCTGAAAATAGGGGGTTTGAAGTTGAAGTTCTAAAGCCTGGACAGACCTTTGTCTTTCAAAAAGAGAAGAAAAAGATAATCCTTCTTGCAAACTCCATCGACTATGAACTTGCGAGTGACTTGATAGGATTTCTTCACAACAAGGGGCACGAAGTTATACACATCACAGCAGAGGAGTTTGATGATTACAAGGATGAGAAATTCATAGTTATTCTTGGAGGACCTGATGCTCCTGAAGGTGTTGGGGAGATCGTTTCAAGGCTTTTAACTGAGGAAGAGAAGGAGTTTTTACGTAAAGAGGGAAACAGGAAATTCTTTTTGAAGGTAAATGTCTATATCAAAGGGCAGAAGATCTTCATATTTGCAGGCTCTGACAGGTGGCAAACGAGGAAAGCACATCAGGAGAACAGGGATTCTATAGGTTTTTATTGAATTTGGAAAAATGTTAAAGGCTCTCCAATAGGTAGATAAATTTGGTTAAGGCTGTTATCCCATCGATCTCTTTCTAACGTAAAGAGCATAAGCAAAGCATGCAATGAAGAGAGATTCAAAAGATTCCTTCAGCCCGCCTATAAAGAAAAGCTGCAAAAATTATGAATTGCCAAGATTTGGCAGCTTCCCCACCTTTCACATCGCTGTAGAGCTAGAGTCCTATGAATGCTGCACTTAAACCTAACAAGCGATTCAACCATTTTTTCACCTCCTTAGGCTAGATAGATATACTATATTTTCTCATTTGTTCCTCATACTTTTCTTTGAGATTTGAAATTTCCTTCATCGTATTTTCCATGATTTTTTGCCCCCCAATGCTTGAAATACACTTCAGAAGTGAACTTAGAAACTCATTCAATGCAGCCAAAGTATAGCTTTTGTATGGCTGTCTTTGGATATTTTCTCTAATTTTTGAAAGATCTAGCATCCCATTCTCATCAAAATCCACCCCACCAAAGACTTCTTTGTAATTCTCTCTCACCTCTTCTGTCCTTTTTCTAAAGATTTTTTGAGTTGTTTTTCCATTTATCTTAAACATACTAAATGAGATACACTCAAAAAGTTTTCCATATACCTCTGTTATTTCTGAAATCTCAGTTTCCTCGAGATCAAGCTTTGGAATTTCCTTCAATATTTTTTGAATTACAAAGTTTATGAGAGGTAGATTAACTTCTCCTGCTGTTACAAAACATAGATAGTAAGAACCCGGAAAAGAGAAAATAAAAAAATTCTTCTCATGTGTTTTTATCCACATCTTTTTGAAAGAATTTTTCTTTCTCAACACGTCAACCAGATAGGTTATACTTGAAAAGATTTCCTCAACGTTTTTCCTGGAAATTTCTCCATTGTGTTCCAAGAGCTCTCCATCTTCCCCAAGTAGAAAACATTCCAAGATACCTTGAATTGTTCGTGTAATTTTGGCTGGAATTTCCTTATATTTGAATATATTCTCAGAAGGAACTTGATTCATAGCTCATATCTTATAATCACAACCATATATACCTTTTTGTTACCTTTTGTGAAAAGTTGTGATTATAATCAATTTTTATTCATATTTTTTCATTTGTCAATGATGAAACTAAGTTTCAGATTAAAAATGTTCTTTTTTATCTATTATTATGTTTCTCTCATTCTCCTCCATTGAATCACAACAACCAGTCTCTATAATTCTTACTGCACAACCTTTACAGGTCGGACTTGGTGAGATTATCATATTTTCTGCCTTTTAAGGCCATTTTGTCTTTTACATCTTCCAAAAAAGAGATAATCCTCAAATCATGAAACCAAGAATGAAAAGGGTTTCAAACTTCCTCTTAAGGCTCAATGCTTGATATGAGTAGAGAAAGTCACTCTTAGAGGCATTGGTGTTAAACTCTTTTTGTTTTCCTAAAAGCTTTTGAACTAAAGCTCTCTCGAACCTTCCTCCCAAAATCTTAAAACCATACTCTTCAGAGAGAAGAACTATGGGCAGCAAAATCTCTGAATGGTATAGCTTTGGCACAATCTCAGATAACTTTTTTAGATCCTCTCTTTTAAAATTATGTTTTCCTCTTCTAAGCTTCACATACGGTTTCTCTTCAGAGAGCAACTTAAAAAGGGTCTTCCTTCTCTTTGGGAGATTCCAAGAGCTCTTGAGTTCATGTTTTATTAGCTTTAAGAATTTGTCTGACATATTTTTAGTGCAAAAAAGAGCTTAATAGTCTTTTGGCAGATGGACAAACCTTATAAGTTCTTCTATAAAATCTCGATATGCAGAAAGGAGACTTTGTGGTTATAGATTACCTTGCAAGGATAAAAGATGGAAGAGTGTTCGATGTCACCAATGAGGAGATAGCAAAGGAGGAAGGCCTTTACAACAAGAACGTTGTGTTTGAACCTAAAACAGTTGTGGTGGGAGCAGAACAGGTTATAAAAGGTCTTGATAAAGCCCTTCTCGAGATGAAGGTGTCTGAGGAGAGGGAGATTGAAATCTCTCCTGAAGATGCCTTTGGTAGGAGAAATGGGGCTCTTCTAGTAAGAATTCCCTTGAGAGAGTTTCGAAAACATGGAATCTTTCCGAAAATTGGGATAAGGATAGAGGTCAATGAGAGATGGGCAACTGTGAGAAACGTCTCCTCTGGTAGAGTGACTCTTGACTTCAACCACCCCCTTGCTGGAAAGACTCTCGAGTACAAGGTTAAAATTCTAAAAAAACTCGAAAAGTCTGAGGAAAAATTAAAGAGTTTGTTGAGATTTATGGGTCTTAGAGATGCTGAAGTTGATATTTCAGATGAAAAATTCAAGGTAAAATTCAAAAACGTAAAGAGAGGAACTGAGAAAAATCTTGAAAAGATGGTGAGAGAGAGGATAGAGGAGTTCATATCTGAGATAGAGAAAATCGAATTTGAGTTTTAACTCTCACTTCTTGCAAAATCTTATAAACCTCAATACAAAGTCGAACCATGAGATTCGGTGCTCAGTCAGAGTACAAAACCTTGAAAAAGATTCTTCTACACAGACCAGGTAGGGAGGTAGGTCTCGTTACCCCTGAAAACACAAAAGAATTTCTTTTCAGAGAGCCTGTTAACTTGAAAAAATTTCGAAAGCAACATGATGAATTGAGGGAGCTTTTGCTCGATGAGGGAATTGAGATTTTACTTTTAAGAGAACTCTTGGAGGGAGATCAAATCAAAAAAATCCTTGAGAGAAGCCCAAACTCCATCTATGTTAGAGATTTATGTTCCATCACCAAGGGCGGAGCTATCGTTATGAAAATGGCAAAAAAGGCAAGATTTAAAGAACCAGAGCTTTTCAAAAGAGTTATGAAAAGGCTTAGAATACCTATCTCGGAGCTTTCAGAAAAAGCAAGACTTGAGGGAGGGGATTTTGTCTACCTCTCAGAAGATGAGCTGATGATTGGCTTTGGTCCAAGAAGCAATCTTGAAGGTATAAGAGAGGTAAAAAGACTCATACTCTCAAGATCGTTGAAGAGTTTGCTTGCGGTTCCACTTCCGAAAGAAAGAGTGCACCTTGATGGATGTTTGATGATCCCATCTTCAAGAATTGCCCTGATGCATGAAAAGTCTGTGGACTTTAAGCCCTCACTTCTCTTTCGTGATGAAGATTATGAGTCAGTTCTCTTGAAAGATTACCTTGAAGAGATGGACTTTGACTTGATTCAAATCACAGATGAAGAAGTCTTGAACTTTGGATGTAACGTCGTTGGGCTTGGAGGAAACAAAATTTTGGCTTACACGGGAAACTCAAGAATTAGAAGAGAGCTGGAGGAGAGAGGGTTGGAGGTTTTAGAGTTTTTGGGAGATGAATTGAAGAAAGGTGGGGGAGGACCTCACTGCATGACCTGTCCAATATTGAGAGGGTAGATCCTGTTATTGAACTTAATCTGATAGGATCATATCTAAAATTTTTAATAAACTCTCATTTTTTATTTTTTTCCTTACCATTTCATAATCTTTGAGAACTTCTTTATCTTTATTTAATTTATAGTCAGAAAAATATTGGATACATAAGAAGAAGGTTACTTCATCCGAAAAATTGTGTTTCTCATATATTTCAACAAACTGAGGTATTCCATTTGAAAGTTCTTCCCATAGTTTGTTTGCCACAAATTTTTTCATCAAATCTGAAATATTTATGAATTTTTTAACATAGAAATTTTGGTCAGTTTGCATGGCAGATTCTAAGCAAATTTTCATGTAAATAAGACAATCTTCATATTTCTTCATTAAGTATGATGTTATTGCAATATCAAGTGAAACATTTGAGATCATTTTGATATTTCTATATTTGTTAAAAAGTTCTTTAGCAATATTGAAATTTTCTAAAGCATCTTCATATTTTTTCTTTTCTCTCCATAAAGTTCCAATAGCAGCATGTGTTAGTGCTGATTCTCTCTCCATGTTGTACTTTGTTTGAATTTCAAGAGCTTTCTCATAC
>JBHIDS010000099.1:0-8578 GCA_046760205.1 Candidatus Methanofastidiosia archaeon | reverse complement strand
ATCGTTGTTAGATATCTCGTAAGGATTCTTTTTGACAAATTTCAGAAACTCTTTGTTGTAGTACAAATACGATTTTATAGTCTTTTTGCTGTATTTTCTTGTTGTGAGCTCTTTTCTCAATTCGTCAAACCATATAGAAGGATAAATCTCAACTTTTTCTACATCAAAAACTGATAAAAGTTTTTCAAGTTCAGAATATGGAATACTCCAGTATTTTTCATTAGGATGCCATTTGTAGCCTTTTATTGTTTTTATTTTTTTAATATGTGCTGGATTATATGGGAATCTGATCATGATCCCTCCCACCCCTTTTTCAATATCTATCATTTTCGGTTCCTCCGAGCTTTTTGTTTCATTTTGACATTATGCATTAATTTTTTTTCTATTCATTCTTATCATCTTTCATCTGTTATTTTCATGAAAACATTCTATAAAAATATTTTGGTGAAATGGCTTATTTGTGAGTTTTTTTGGAATTTGGTTGGTTTTTTTGAGGTTTTAAATGTTTCTATCATTTAGTCTCAAAGCCTAAAAACCACAAACCTTTTAAGAAACTCTAAAACAAAAAAAGGCATGAGATTGCTTGCTATCCACTCAGATTTTATGGAGTACGAAGTTACAAAGAAAACTCCCCTAGCTGAGAAGGTAGAAGAAGAGTTGAAGAAAGGCAGGATGGAAGAAACCCTAGTCTGTTTTTTGTGCGTTGAAGAGATAGATGAGGGAAATGAGAATGTCGTTGAAGATACGGTTAAAGAGATCATCCAGATCTCAGAGCAAGTAAAAACGCAAAACATAATGCTCTATCCATACGCTCACTTGAGTTCGAGTCTTGCAAGCCCCAAAAAAGCTGTTGAAATTTTGAAAGGCATTGAGAGAGAACTTAAAAGTTTGAAGTACAACGTGAAGAGATCTCCATTTGGATACTATAAGGCTTTCAAAATTTCCTGCAAAGGACATCCTCTATCTGAGCTTTCTAGAAGTATTCTTCCAAGAGAAGAGATGAAAGAAGAGGTTTCAGAGGCTCTCAAAGCTGAGGAAAAATTGAAGTCATATTGGTACATTTTAACACCTCAAGATGAACTTATAGATGTCCTGAAGTTTGATTACTCAGAAAATGAGAATTTAAGAAAATTCGTCGAGTATGAGACCTCAAAAGTTAGAGGGGTGGATGTGGTGCCACCCCATGTGGAGCTCATGCAGAAGTTGGAATACGTTGGGTACGAGAAGGGCTCTGATGCTGGAAACTTTCGCTGGTATCCAAAGGGAACTCTGATAAAGAGGTTGCTTGAGGAAAAGATAACACAGACCTTAAAAGCCTATGGTGCCATGGAGGTGGAGACTCCGATAATGTATGATCTAGACCACCCAAGACTTTCAAAGTACCTAAACAGGTTCCCTGCAAGACAGTACATAATAAAATCTGGAGATAAGAACTATTTCCTGAGGTTTGCAGCCTGCTTTGGACAGTACTTGATGAAGCACGATATGGTAATCTCTCATAAAAACCTCCCCCTACGAATATATGAGCTTACCCACTTCTCTTTCAGAAGAGAGCAGAGAGGGGAGCTTGTGGGACTTAGAAGACTTAGAGCTTTCACCATGCCCGACATGCACACCTTAGTACCTGACATAGAACAGGCAAAGCAGGAGTTTTTCGAGCAGTTCAAGCTCTCGATGGAATGGATGCAAGATTTGGGTTTAGATTATGAGGTAGGAATTCGGTTTGTGAGAAGTTTCTTTGAGGAGAACAGAGAGTTTGCTTCAGAACTTGCAAGGTTAGTCCAAAAGCCTATTTTGCTTGAGATTTGGGATGAGAGACCCTTCTACTTTGCAATGAAGTTCGAGTTCAACTTTGTTGATAGCATGAACAAGGCTTCTGCCCTATCTACTGTCCAGATAGACATTGAGAATACGAAAAGATTCGAAATTTCATACATAGATGAGAGGGGAGAAAAAAGGTATCCTTTAATGCTTCATGCCTCAATTTCAGGAAGCATAGATAGAGTAGTGTATGCTCTTTTAGAGAAAGCTTACCTTGATATGCAAAAAGGATTAAAACCTTGCCTTCCTTTGTGGCTCTGCCCAACACAGATGAGGTTCATTCCAGTATCAGACGAGTTTACAGGGCTTTGTGAGGAATTCTCAAGAGATTTTAGGAAATTTAGAGTTGATATCGATGACAGGGGAGAAACCGTTCCAAAGAGGGTGAGGGACGCCGAGAAAGAGTGGATTCCCTACATAGTTGTGGTGGGGGAGAGAGAGCGAGCTTTAAAAAAACTCAGCGTTAGAGTCAGGGGAGATGGAACAAAGGAGATGAGTGCAACTGAACTTTTAAGAGAACTTGAAGAAAAAACTCGCAGAATGCCCAAAAGACCCTTGCCTTTAGATAGATATTTGTCAAAAAGACCAAAATTCAGATGAATCAACGTTTCTCCAAAAAGGTAGAACCTATTGTTCTGTGAGGTTTCTTTAAAGTTATAAACCCTTTTCTCTCTAAGGATACTATGATTTCACTTCTAAACCTACCTCTAACATCTTGAAGTGAAGCCTCTCTCCTCTCTCTCAAAAACTCTATCACCCTGAGCTCCTCCCTCGATAGATGGCAGAAGTATCTCAAAAATTCTGAGGTGTTTTCACCCTTCTTGGTGAGCACCACATGAGGTTTTAAAGCCTCTCTTTCTTCTGAGTACTTCATAATGGAGTATCTAATTCCAGAAAGTGTGAGAAACCCTCCTACAAGAAGAGTAAAAATCATTATCAAATTGTAGTGGATAGGTGACAGAATAAAACTCTCCTCTAAACTCTCTGGAATCTCATCAGGGGGATTCTCTGCAATTCTTCCTTGGAGAGTGCCTTTGTCCTTCTCAAACAGCTTTAAAAATATGGAAAGGTCTCCATGACTCTGAAAGAGACCGAGAGAGAAAGCCAAAAAAAGAACCCCAAGAAACACCCTCTTTAGGTACATGTTAATATTATGGAGGTTTGGGTATATAAAGTTTAGGATTGATAACTCCATTTCTCAGGATTCACATGGATTTAGAAAAGATATTTAAGAGTAAAACCTAAGATTTTATATGCGATGTCTCATCTTGGCAGGCGGGTTTGCCACAAGGATGTACCCAATAACAGAAAAAAGACCAAAGGCACTGCTTCCAATTGGGGACAAACCTATTCTCACACACATCGTTGAAAAGCTTCCTGAAGATTTTGAACTCACAGTTTCTGTAAATGCCAAGTTTAAGAGGCATTTTTTGAAATGGAGCAAATACATAGATAGAAAAGTGGAGATTTTCTCAGAAAAAACCTTCTCTGACGATGAGAAGCTGGGAGCTGTGGGGGGGGTTAACTTCTTTGTAAAACGAAAAAAGATATCTGAGGATTTACTCCTTTTGGCAGGAGACAATCTCTTCGATTTTGATTTGAGGAGTTTTTTGAAAATATATGGGAGAAAACCCTTGGTGGCTCTCTATGAGCTTTCAGATTTGAGCAAGGTGAGAGAGTATGGGGTTGCAACCCTTAAAGGAAAAAGGATAGTGAATTTTGAGGAAAAACCTGAAACCCCCAAATCAACGCTGATAAGTACAGCTTTGTACCTTCTTCCAGAAAATATCTTTTCTAATCTTGAGGAGTTTTGCGAGAAAAGGAGAGACAACCTAGGTGGCTTTTTAAAGTACTTAGTTGAAAGAGTGGAGGTTGAGGCGTTCATCTTTAAGGGAAGATGGTTTGATGTTGGAAGTTTTGAGACCTACCTTGAGGCTCATAAGAGCATTAAAAAGAGCTTTTTTGAGGGCACAAACCTTAAAAACTCCATACTCTCAGGCTCGGTTTATCTTTCAAAGGATTGCATTCTTTCAAATTCTAGGATAAAAGATTCTATCCTTTTTGAGGATTGTGTGATCGAGAACTCTGAGCTTGAGGATTGCATTGTAAATGATGGGATTGAGCTCAGAGGCGTGAGTTTGAAGAGGAAATTGATTTTAAAGGATAGAAAAATCAACCTGAGTCAAAACCCCCAATAGTCTCCCTTTCCATCGTTCAAAAGTAGAGGAGCACAGCTCTTACAGAACTCCTTTCCCTTCTCATCTATCTCTCTTGGAATGTTTGAGAAGTTCATTGGACATTTTCTGTTAAAACAGTGCCGAAGTCCATAGGTGTGCCCAAGCTCGTGAAGACACTCTTTTACCAACCTTTCCTTCAACAAGAATCTGTTTGCGCCTCTTTGAAGCCTGTGGAGAGAGACAACACAACAGGTGTCCTCCCTCTCAGCCTGCCCAAACAGGTTCATCTCCGGAGGGTCTGAGATCTCTACATCTGTGAGAACCAAAATCTTTTCTATCTTTACATCGTGTTCATTTTCAACCTTTATCTTTAAGCTTCTTCCGAGAGAGAGAAAGGAGGTAGTTCTGTGTCTTCCCAGGGGAGAGTCATATGAGAGCTTTGGAATTGGATGAGGTCTCTCAAGAAGAACGTCACACTTTATTGGTCTTGAGGCTTTGAAAAAGGCAGCCTCAAGCTCGAACATCAAATCCTTTAAAATCAAGCCCCAAACGTTTCCAGTAGGAACTATACCCACCATGTCTGCCATGGAATCACTGCTTTTCCTGGTCCAGTTGCATCTCTTCAGGTTTTATGAGAATTTCTCTTATGATGTCCTCTGGATTTATCTTAGACCTCAAAACCTTGTACTCTAGAACTATCTTTCTTATCTGGTCCAAGACGTCGTAGAGGAACTTGCTCTTCACACTGGCTGAGGTGAGTGCAGAGCCAGAGATGGTGACATCGTCTGAGAATTCCATGGCAATCTGCACCCTTGCCCTCTTCTTCTCCGTTGCCTTCTCAGCCTTTAAGATTATGTTAATTATGGGCTGGTTTGCCTGGTCCACGATTTTGCATGTGAACCCGAAAATCTTCACTAGCTTTTCAGGTGTTGAGAGGTCTTTCTTCCAGGCATCGTAGAGATAGAAGAACATGGGTCTGTAGAGCTTGTCCCATATAAAACCGCAAAAAGCATCGAATTCGTTGATGTCAAGTGAAACTGGGAGTGTCTCTCGAAGAGAATCCTGAGAACCCTCTCTTATATCGGTAATGATGGTTCTAAGACCGCTTGGTCTCCATCTTCTCATGAGAGAGGGAACAACGAGCTTTCCAGCTTGGGATGCAGGATAGTAGGTTGAAATTAAAGCTGTGAAAAAGGCTCCTCCCACAGCCATGGTGAACCAATATGAGGTGAGTTTCTCCTCAAGAGGAGGAAGTCCAAGATCAAGGACGTTGGAGATTAGCATTATGAGGATTGCTATAGAATAACCAAAGAGTCCTCCAAGAAAACCGTACACAGAGGATTCTGCGAGGAATATTTGAGAAACCGTTCCAGGCGAGGAACCCACAGAGGTCATGGTGGCTATTTCTCCCATCCTCTCATAGACCGAGGCAAGCATCATGTTCAAGATTCCAAGAACAGCTATAAGTAAAACTATAAAGCTTGGTCCAAGCTTTGCATAGTGCTTTTCTGATAGAGACCAGATGACGTAAGATTTCTCTCCATCGCAAACCCAAACTTGAAGTTCCGTCTTTGAAGCTATATCGTTGGCGAGAAGATCCAAATCCTCTACCGTTGTACCTTCAAGAGGAACAACATCTATGTCTGATACGTTCTCTCTCTCCTTTAGAAACTCTTGAGCAAATTTTAAAGGCATTATCAAAGTGTTTATCTCTGTAGGACCAATTCCAAGCTCTTGGTTTCTCGGGTTAGGGTCCAAATCTCTGAAATAGATGGTTCTTGGAAAGAGAACTGACCCAGAGGCTTGTTTCAACTGAGAGAGAGCTACAGTGTCGAAAAAACCTATAATTTCAACTTCCATTTTCTCGTAACCTGCTTTACTAAGGTTGAGTGTTAGCTTATCTCCAATCTCAAAACCTCTGAGTCCCTTTTGCTCCTCTGACAACAAAACCACGTTGGTATCATCTTCCTCAAAGTACCTTCCTTCCACTACCCAATTAGAGGAACCTCTAAGCTCATCCTCTAAGGTTGGTGAGATTCCAAGAACTGCATAAGCTGCAAAGGAACCCTTTTCTCCGAGAATCTGGAGGGTTATGGCTCTGCCTGCACCAGATAAAAATTCTGTTCTGATTCTGGGTACCACCAATTGGATTTTTGGATTATCTTTCAATTCCTCCACAACCTTTATGGGAATCCCTATGTTTAAAAGATGAATGTCAAATCTCTCTTGTGCAGGGTTTAATCTACTCAACTCTGAGGTGTACCTTGAAGTTATGCTTAAACCATAAAAATCAGTTTCTTGAGTTTTTCCATACCTCTCCACAGATATCCCCTGAGTGATGGAGGCTGAGAGCACAAAGGCCATCACCATGACACTGATGCCGATAAAGGTTAGATAAGAGCGCACCTTTCTTCTTCTGATGTTCTTCATGGCAAGGGAATAGGCCATTATCAAAACCTTGGAGATTCCCTCAAGAAGAGAAAGAATGCTTCCTCTAAGGCTAAATTCTGCCCTCTCCACCTCCCTTCTATCTTTTATCTTGAACTCCAACTCTTTTGCCATACTCACACCTTAAAACTGTTTATCAATATACTAAAATCTGAAATTCAACTATTTATACCTTTCCTATATCTCGTATCCAGGTTCTCCCTCTATTCCTCCAGTCTGGATTCTCACATCTGCTCTCTTCTCTATTCTGTTTATCCTTCCATCCCTTATCCAAACGATCCTGTCTGAGATATCGATCATTTTGAGATCATGGGTGTTGCACATCACAGTGACTCCCTTGTCTTTGTTGAGGCTTCTCAGAAGCTCTATTATCTCCAATCCTGTCTGAAGGTCTAGGTTTCCAGTAGGTTCGTCTGCAAGGATAATGGCAGGGTCGTTTGCAAGAGATCGTGCGATGGCAACTCTCTGCTGCTGTCCACCTGAAAGCTCTGTTGGCTTGTGGTGGTACCTTCCCTCAAGACCAACGATGTCCAAGAGGTCTTTTCCCCTCATGTTCCTCTCCATTCTGTCCACTCCTGCAAAGATCATAGGTAAGGTCACATTCTCAAGGGCAGTCATCACTGGAATCAAGTTGAAAGTCTGGAAGATGTAACCTATCTTTCTGCATCTAAGCCATGCAAGTTCATAGGCATCCAGCTTTGAGATGTCCACCTCATCTATGTAGACCTTTCCGTTAGAGGGCCTATCTAGACCCCCTATCATGTTGAAGAGGGTGGTCTTTCCAGAACCTGAGGGACCCATTATGGAGACGTACTCCCCTCTCTTGATCTTGACAGTTATTCCATCTAAAGCCTTGACAGTGGTTTCTCCCATCTGGTAGTACTTCTTCACATCCTCTGCCTCAACTGCAAATTCATAAACAACCATTTACTCACCCCTCGTACCTCATGGCATCTGCAGGTTGTAATCTTGAAGCTCTGTAGGCTGGGAATATGGCTGCAAGCACACTCAAGACTACAGAAATCAGAACTGCAAAGAGTCCCCACTTTAGAGTTGCTCCCCAGGTGAAGATTATCTGGTGTGGAGTGGTTTCCATGTAGACGAAGGCTGCAGCAGCTATCACTCCAAAAATTGAACCAACGATTCCTCCAAGAAAACCTATGATGAAAGCCTCTATCAGAAACAGTCTTGAGATGTGTCTGTTTCTCGCTCCAAGACACTTCATGGTTCCAATCTCTCTTATCCTCTCAGTGACCATCATTAGCATGGAGTTGGTGACTCCCACCATACACACAACCAAAGCTATCCCAGCCATCCAGAATTGATAAGTTTCAATTGATAACTCCTCAACACCCTCCTCTAAGGCTCTCACCTTTATTGATTCTGAAATCAGGAGAAGTGCAACCATGAAAGCTATTCCTATCACGATTCCCAAAGTTGTGATGCCCATTCTTCTAGCTCTTATTCTTATGTTCTCAAGGGCTATGTAGATTGCATCAGATAATGGAAAAACTATTTTCTTTTCAACATCTTCAAGACGTTGTGCCATTTTCAAGCCTCTTTAGACGAGATTGAACGAAGACTTATAAAGTTTTCCCTGCATGTGCTGTGTTGAATAATTCTAAACGAAAAGCTTAAACCTTATGGCAATCAAAATCATGAGAAAAAAGATTTGAGGATTTTGAGAAACCTCTAATTTTTTCCAAGTATCCATATTGCAAGAACAGGATTCCTGTTGAAAGTCAGATTGTCAATTTGTGAAAAGATTTTGAAAGCCAACAAGCAAAAGAGCCACACCCAGACCCAAGGTAAATAAATTGTAAATTTGTTTTTCTTTTGAAGTTAAGGTCAACATTTTTCTTACCTTCTCCTCAAAATCTCAATAGCTAACACAAAGCCAACCAAAACAACCCAAACTCCAATCCCTGCTTTCTTCTCCTCAATTTCAACCTTTTGAAGCCATTCATCACACTCTGAAACTTTTTCCATATCCCCAATTTCTTTGTATCTCTGTTTTGCCTGCTCAAAGCTCGACTTTGCACTTTCATAGTCCTTGTTTTCAAAAGCCCCTTTTCCTTGTTCGAAGAGAGAATCTGCTTTTGCTTTAATTTCTTGTTTTTGGATCTCCTCAT
>JBHIDS010000098.1:0-8609 GCA_046760205.1 Candidatus Methanofastidiosia archaeon | reverse complement strand
GAAAAAAGATTAAAGATAATGAATATGAAGAATTTATTGAAAAACGATTTAAAGAAACCCCATTATTTTCACTTTTTCAATATGCAAAAACCAAAGTTTTATAAACAATTGTATTAAAAGAAGATATGGTGCTGTGGATTTACCACCAGCATGTAAGAAATATAAATAAAATCATTGAAACAGTTGAATTAGCCAAAAAAGTTCATGATAAGACATATATTCCTTTAACACGAAGAGAGAACATTTCAGATATTTATGGGTTTACCTTCTTTGATGTTCTTTATGAAGTTGTATTGAAAGATGAACAGGCCTTTTTACCACAGACTAATATAATTGAGTATCTAAGAAATGAACGCAAATACTATGATAGAAGAAGAGATGCTCTAGAACTTAGTTATGTATCTTGTGTTTGTGATTTTACAGGTGAAAAAGATGTGGACAAAAGATTAAGATTTTTTGAAATTAAAGATATGGGATTTCATTTATTGGAGTATGATAAAACCGACCAAAGATTTTGGAATATTTTCAGAAATCAAATGTATCGTTATGCACCTTTTGTTTATTTCATAAAATCTATATCTCAATCTCCTACAATTCAAAGAGAGTTGGAACGGGCTTCAAGCATTGGACAAGCACGAAAGATAACAATGAAATTTGGTTTGCCATCTCTTCTATTCTCAAGGACTTCAATAGAATGCGGTAGTGAAGTATTTCTAAAATGGGGAAAAGAGTTGAAAATTTTAGATGAAAATTATCAATTAACTAAAATAGGCAATGATTGGATTAATGTTGAACCATGGCAAATGTTTCCTCCAAAAATATTTATTTGGAATTTAAGAATAATTAGGAGTGATACTGCATCTGCAGTATCAAAAAGACCAAATCTCAATAGGAGTTTTGTGGATAATTATCTCAGAGAATCGGCAATTTTAAGAAGAACGACCCTAATAATGTATCTTGCAAAGAATCGAGAAATAGGAAAAAACTATTTAAGAAGATTTTATGAAGAAATTTTTGGGATTGATATAAGTGATATAGAAATGGTATTAAGTGGAGACATAGAGATAATGAAAAGAATTCTTTATTTAGAAGAAAATGAAGATAAGATTTCAATACCAGAATGGCTTACAATTGCTGAGCATCGATTGAAAGAAAACATTAGATTCTACCAATACAAATCAAAAACCCATATTATTGAAGATTATATTGATGAGGCAAACAGAATTATTACTGATTTTGAAAGATATATAATGAAGAGAGATAGGTATCCTACTTATACATCTTTTGATAGAAGTCAATTCAATAATAGCACATCAGGTTCAAGGGAATTCAGAATTGGAAACAAATTGAGGATAATTTTTGATGATGTGAGAATAGGAAAAGGCAATTTAATCATACCAACTTCATCAAAAACTGTCCAAAGATATCTAACTGATAATCCTGACTTTTATCATCCTGTAAGTAAAATTTTATTCGATATAAAGGGAAGTGTATTTACAAAAGGATACGGAAGACCCGATTTGATGAATAAAACAGCAATAGAATATTCAGAGAGCTCATTTGGGATTTTTGTTTTTGTTAGTGATATACCAAAAGAAAGTCAAGCTTTTGAAGATGTCGAGGAATATGAACGAGTTTACGCAATGTCTGAATTGTTCCTTGATAAATTTATTGAGAAAATGAAAGATGGAGAATTTGATAAGAATAAGGTTTATGATTTTCTTAAAAGAAGCAATGTTCTGAACTCTGAGTTGATTTGAATTTTTCATCTTTTGATTACAAACAATAGCGCGATAGAACAAAAACCGAAACCTTTATAAAAGTAAATCCAAATCCCACCTCATGACAGAGGCAGGCTTTGGCTTTATCGGAGTACTTGTGGTTCTGGGCTTTCTTTTCGGTTTTGGAGGAGTTGCACTTCCCATAATTTTGAATTATTTGGTTAAGAGAAAGAGTGAAGAGGAGAAGTACTTAACCTATGAGTGTGGGGAGAACCCAATTGGAGATACGAAGATTCCCTTAAGTGTCCAATACTATACCTATGCCTTGATCTTTGTCATCTTTGACGTTGAGTTCATATTTCTCTTTCTATGGGCTTCCGTGATGAGAAGGCTTGGAACTCTTGCTCTATTTGAGATGTTCCTATTCATAGCCATTCTTTTAGTAGGGTATCTGTACGCTTTCAAAAAAGGTGCATTGTCATGGTTGGAGACCAGGTAGCCTATTATGGGGAGATGGACAGATGATGGAACTCTTTGAAATTGAAGGGATATACGAGTTTTTCAAATATCTTTTAGTAAAGCTTGGGATCTACCATTATCTTGAGAGAATTCTCTATCTCCCAGAAATATTGATCTATCTAATAATGGGACTGACTCTATTTGGTGGAATCGTGATAATCGCTTTGTACCTCAGCTACCTTGAGAGAAAGTTCATAGGACACATTCAGGTGAGACTTGGACCTATGAGGGTGGGACCACATGGTTTTTTACAACCTATTGCAGATTTTCTAAAGTTTCTACAAAAGGAGGAAATAATTCCAGAAAAGTCTGACAAGTTGTTCTTCATAATCTCCCCTCTTTTGGTGTTTGTACCAGCCTTCATCACCCTCTCCCTCATTCCACTTGGAAGAAATCTTTTCTTCACAGACTTTTCCATCTCTCTGCTTCTGGTCTTCTCCATATCATCTGCAAGCGTTTTAGGAGTGATTCTTGCTGGTTGGTCTTCCAACAACAAGTACTCGATCCTTGGAGGTATGAGGACAGCGGCTCAGCTAATCTCCTACGAGCTTCCACTGGTGCTTGCAGTCATCACAGTTGTGATTCTCTCTGGCTCTCTAAACCTACAGGAAATCGTTAAGGCACAAGGTGGTTACTTTCTTTCCTTCATTCCAAAGTGGTACATCTTCTATCTGCCTGTGGGACCCATAGGTGCTTTGATACTCTTTATATCCTCTCTTGCAGAGATGGGAAGAACCCCTTTTGATCTTCCTGAGGCTGAGAGTGAGTTAGTGGCTGTGGTGTCATGTGGGCATTCTTCATGTTCTCAGAGTACATTCATCTAATCGTAGGTGCAAGCCTTCTGACCCTTCTCTATCTCGGCGGATGGCAAGGTCCTCTTCTTCCATCTTTCATCTGGTTCGGGGTGAAGGTTATTGTAATAATCCTTTTGATCATGTGGATCCGTGCCACAATTCCGAGAGTGAGAATCGATCAATTGCTCTCACTTTCTTGGAAGGTGCTCCTACCCCTCGGCATTCTAAACATCTTCATTACTGGCTTGGTGGTACTTTGGTTTTGATGTTCTACCTATTGGCAATTATTATTATTTTCTCATCGTTGATGATTCTAAAAACAAAAAGAGTCATCACTGCCGCTGTTTTTCTTGCCTTATCGCTATTTGGGGTTGCAGGGCTTTACATCTTGCTTTCGGCCTACTTCATAGCTGCAATCCAGCTTTTGATCTATGTTGGAGGAGTCATGGTTCTCATCGTCTTTGGAATCTTTCTAACGGGGGGAGAAGGATGACATTGGATAAAAGACTGACTTTGAAAATCTTTTTGATCCTTACTCTCATTACAATTCTAGTTCAGATGGTAAGGGTTTCCTTTGTAACAGAAGAGATTACCTTCACCTTGGAAAACCTCTCAAAAACCATGTTCTCACAGGACATACTCGCCTTCGAGGTGCTCTCTCTACTTTTAACTGCAACCCTCATAGGAGCCATTGCCATTGCAAAGGAGGAGAAAAAATGATAACGCATTACCTCTTGCTCTCACTGATTGTTTTCTGCATTGGACTTCTGGTTGTCATCGTGAAAAAAAATGCCATCATGATTTTGATAGGCATCGAAATAATGATAAATGCAGCAAACATAAATTTAATAGCCTTTTCTCGATATCTTGGAGGAGCCTCTGCCCAGCTTTTCGCCTTGTTCTCAATAGCCTTGGCTGCAGCTGAGGTGGCTATTGGGCTTGCCATAATAATCTTGGTCTACCGAAGGTTTTCTAGCATAGATGTCACTGAATTGAAGTCCATGAGGTGGTAGGATGTTGGAGTACGCCTATCTGATACCAGTTCCCCCCATCATCGCATTCATCCTAAACATCCTCTTCGGAAAGAGGTTCAAAGAGGGAGGAGCCTACATCTCCATCTTCACAAGCTCCATCGCCTTTCTCATCTCTATGGCAGTACTTTTTGAGGCTCTTGCTGGAGGACACCTTGACAAGTCATGGGTGCTCTCTGAGCTTGGAGAGAAGATTTTTGAGGTGGGAATTCTCATCGATCCTTTAAGTGCTCTGATGCTTTTCATAGTTTCTTTCGTCTCTCTCTTGGTTCTCATATACTCTCTAGGGTACATGCACGATGACCCTTCAAAACCCCGATACTATGCAGAAATCTCTCTGTTCTCTGCCTCGATGCTTGGGTTGGTGATAGCCAACAACATACTGCAGATGTTCGTCTTCTGGGAGCTTGTGGGTCTTTGTTCCTATCTCTTGATTGGATTTTGGTACCACAAGCCCTCTGCAGCTGCTGCTGCCAAAAAGGCTTTTCTCGTGACCAGGATTGGGGATGTTATGATGCTCTTTGGAATAATCTGGTTGTACGGAAGGTACGAAACCTTCCACTTCCAAACTATATTTGAGAATGTAGCTCGTGATGGAGCACTGAGCGTGGGGACTTTAAAGCTTATACTTTTGCTCCTCTTTGGTGGTGCTGTTGGAAAATCTGCACAATTTCCATTGCACGTTTGGCTTCCAGATGCCATGGAGGGTCCCACCACTGTATCTTGTCTGATTCACTCTGCCACCATGGTGAAGGCTGGAATCTATCTTGTGGCAAGGATATTCCCAATCTATGAACACTCTCCAGAGGCTATGCTATTTGTAGCCTACATCGGAGGTTTTACGGCCCTACTTGCTGGAACCATGGCAATGGTGATGACAGATATTAAGAGAGTACTTGCATATTCCACCATATCTCATTTGGGGTTCATGAGCCTCGCTCTTGGAGTTGGGGGATACTCTGCCGGAATGTTCCATCTTTTGAACCACTCCTTCTTCAAGGCTCTTTTATTCCTTGCTGCAGGAAGCATAATTCATGGAACTGGAACGCAGGATATCAGAGAGATGGGAGGGATTTGGCGCAAGATGAGGATCACCGCAGTTACTAGTTTAATAGGAGCTTGGGCACTCTCTGGAATTCCACCCCTAAGTGGATTTTGGAGCAAGGACGAGATTCTATCCTCTGTCTTTGCCACTCAAGATTATCTCCTGTTTGGAATTTCCATGGCTGCTGCCTTCTGTTCCGCTTTCTATGCAGCCAGATGGTTTTTGATGATCTTTGGACCTACAAAAAGAAAGATTCATGCCCACGAATCTCCAAGAGTCATGACCTATCCCTTGATTCTTCTCTCCATAGGAGCTATTTTTTCTGGCTTTTTTGGCAAACAGTTTGGTCATTGGATTTTGGAAACTTTACCTGAAGCTGTAGAGGAGCTTTACGAGGGATATTTTGTCATGGTTCTATCTGTATCGATAGCCTTCTCAGCTGCAATCTTTGCCTTCTTAATGTATCATAAAAAGATGATCTCCAGAGAGAGATTCTCTCAAGGAGTTCTCGGTAAAATTCAAAAGGTTGTTGAGAGAAAGTACTTCTTAGACGATCTTTTCAATGGCTTTGCAGAGTTTGTAGCTCAAAAGGTTGTGGGAGCTTTGAATTGGTTTGATATATACATCGTCGATGGAGCGGTGAATGGTCTTGGAAGGTTGGGAATATTTCTCTCTTTCAAAGTCATCGATAGGTTTGATATCAGGGCTGTGGATGGTGCGGTAAATGGGATTGCGCAAGCATGCCTTTCCGCAGGCTCAAGATTGAGAAGAATTCAGACAGGTCATGTACAGGATTATGCCAGTGCATTGATTCTGGGAATCATCGTTCTCTTGCTCTTGATAAAAGGACTTGGAGGTTGATAGGATGGTAGGTGTTTTGAGTTGGATGTTGATCTCACTCGTTTTTGGAATGGTTTTGGTTTACATTGTGGGAAGGTTTGACAGAGAAAAGGCAAAGCATATAACTTTAATGATAACTTCAATAGTATTCCTTTTAAGTATCTATGCCTTTTTAAGATTCGACTTCAAGACTTCTGAGATTCAGTTCCTTGAGAGTTACCGTTGGGTTGAGTCTGTGGGAATCTCCTACATAGTTGGAGTGGATGGCATAAGCTTTCCTTTGGTTTTGCTCACAACCCTTTTATCTCTCCTAGCTGTTGGAACTTCCTGGTTTGAAATAAAGGAGAGACCTGTGGCTTACTACTCTCTCTACCTCATGCTTGAGCTTGGAATTCTGGGAGTTTTTGTGGCTTTGGACTTCTTTCTGTTTTACATCTTCTGGGAGATAGTACTCGTTCCAATGTTCTTCATAATTGGAATCTGGGGAGGACCAAGAAAGGAGTACTCTGCAATAAAGTTCTTCATCTATACCCACGTGGCTTCCCTGGTGATGCTCATTGGAATCATCGCAATGTACTTTAAAGGGGAGCAAACCTTTTCAATGCTTGAGCTTACAGAAATTGGATTTCCCATCGCATTTCAAAAATGGGTTTTTCCGCTGCTCTTTTTTGGGTTCATAGTAAAGATGCCTGTGGTGCCATTTCATACATGGTTACCTGATGCCCATGTTGAGGCACCCACCCCTGGGAGCGTCATTCTGGCTGGGCTTTTGCTTAAGATGGGGGGATATGGATTGATAAGAATTTGTGCCCAAATGATGCCTGAGGCTTTCAAGTACTACGCCTTTCCAATTGCAATTCTTGCTCTCATAAGCATCATCTATGGAGCCTTTGCCTCCATGGCAGCACAGGATCTCAAAAGATTGATTGCATACTCTTCAGTTTCTCACATGGGATACGTGCTCTTGGGTGTTGCTGCTCTAAACGTTCTGGGACTCAGCGGAGCCATCTATCAGATGGTCTCTCACGGTTTGATCTCAGGGATGCTCTTCATGATGGCAGGGTTGGTGCATCACCAGGCAGGCACAAGGATTCTGGGTGAGCTTGGAGGGATTGCAAAGAGAGCTCCAATGCTTGTCACCACCCTCGTTTTTGCCTCTCTTGCCTCTCTTGGTCTTCCCTCTCTCTCAGGTTTTGTTGCAGAGTTTCTGGTTTTTATAGGTTCTTTTAGAGGGTTTTTCTCCTACAACCTACAGATAACAGCCATAGCCATTGTGGTTGTGATAATAACAGCTGCATATTATCTCTGGATGCTTCAGAGAGTGGTCTTTGGACCTTTGAATCCTGAAAGAGAGAGTATGAAGGATGTTCATAAAATCGAGCTCTATCCTGCCTTTGGGTGTATCCTTTTCATAGTGATCCTGGGGCTCTATCCAAGACTTTTAATGAGTATGATGAACATCTCCTTGGAGCACTTGGTGCAACTCATAGGAGGATGAAAGATGATTTTAGAACTTCTGCCAGAGATCGTTGTTGGACTTGGAGCCTTGTTGGTTCTTGCAACATATCCAAGATGGAGGCTTTCAAAATACCTCTCTTTTGCAATCCTTTCAATCTCCTTTCTCTCACTTCTTCTCTTCTCAAAGCCACAAAGTCTTTTCAACGATGCCTTTGTGATAGATGCCTTTTCAACCTTCTTCAAAATTCTGTTTTTAGGAATCTCTCTTCTTCTCGTCCTATCCACAACACAGAAAAAGGTGGAGTTCTACTCCCTTCTTCTCTTTGCAACCTTGGGCATGATGATCGTTGCCTCAAGCAAAAACCTCATCTTGCTCTTTATAGCCTTTGAGCTTTCGAGCATGTCCACCTTTGCCATGGTAGGTCTTTCAAAGGACAAGAAGGCTGCAGAGGCAGCGTTGAAGTTCTTTTTGATAGGTGCCATTTCCTCTACCCTCACTTTGTATGGTTTCACCTTGATATACTCATCTCTCAAAACCTTCTACATTCCAGCAATCCTAGATATGAAGCTCACCACAATTTCAAGCTTTGGCACCATCTTCGTTGTGGCAGGTTTTGGGTTCAAGATGGGAGTTGTACCATTTCACATGTGGTTGCCTGATACCTACCAGGGTGCAGAAACCTCTGTTACAGCTCTCTTAGCCTCCTCTTCCAAGAAGATGGGGTTTGCTGCCACTTTTAGAGTTTTGGTGGCGCTGATGCTTTTGAAGGACTTAACCTTTGTTTTTGTGGTGCTCAGTGTCCTTACGATGACTCTGGGAAACGTTACAGCCCTCTCACAGAAAAATGTGAAGAGAATGCTTGCCTACTCCTCAATAGGGCACGCAGGCTACATTTTAGTAGGGCTTGCAGTTCTCACTCCCCTGGGGATTGCAGCTTCAATGCTCCACATTTTGGCTCATGCAATTATGACTTTTGGAGCTTTCATAGTGGTTTCTATCATGGAGAGTAATGGAATGAAAAGCTATGAGGATTATGCTGGATTGACCAGAAAAGCTCCTCTCGTAGCTATTTCAATGACCATTTTTCTCCTCTCCCTCACTGGAATTCCACCTTTGATTGGATTTTGGGGAAAGTTCTTTTTAATAGTTGCAGCCCTTCAGAAAAACATGATTTTTTTGGCGATGATCCTAATCTTGAAT
>JBHIDS010000097.1:0-8781 GCA_046760205.1 Candidatus Methanofastidiosia archaeon | reverse complement strand
CTCGGATGTTTTAAGAGTTTACAAATTTCTTCTTCCACATTCTCGTTGATGGCATGTTCAAAACCACATGCCACCTCCTCTATCTCCTCCCTCTCGATGTTTAAAACATCCACCAATAAACACTCAGCCAATCTGTGCTTTCTTACGACTTTCTCCGCAATTCTCTTGCCCTTTTCTGTGAGATTCACACCATGGTATTTTTTATAGCTCAAAAACCCCTCCTCTTCTAGCTTTGTGATTACTTCTGTGACACTTGGAGGAGCTATTTTAAGCATCTTTGCTATTTCTCCAGTTTTTACACTCAAAGCCTCTTCCTCAAACTCGAGAATATATATGGCTTCAAGGTACTCCTCTATGTTTTGGCTTACCACTAACTCGCCCTTTGAGATTTTAAAGTTGGACCTTTAATAGTTTATGTAAATGAATCAAAGCAATCCCCCAAAAATCCTCACCGATAGTGCAAGAATGATTGCAATTCCTGTGGTGAAAAAGATCACAAATAGAGTTTTCTTTTTTCCAATCTCTCTTAGGAGCGCTCCAATAGTTGCAACACATGGAATATAGAATATAACAAAAATGGTGAAGGTTAGAACCTGGGTTTTTGTCATGACATCGAGGACGAATGGGGTTCTGAGGGCTTGAATGAGCATTATCATGGAAAGTTCCTTTCTCAAGATTCCAAAAATCAAAGTAGATCCCACCACAGCTGGTAATCCAAGTAATAGTGTCAATGGGGAGAGTGCCTGATTTATATTTATATAATAATGATCGATCCCATAGTAACTCAAAATGCTTAGAACAATGCTTCCTGCAATCAGAAGAGTCCATGCTATGTATATGAACTCTCTAGTTCTCAGCCGGGTCTTCAGTATCACAACTCTAAGGGATGGAAGTTTATAACTAGGAATCTCGAGGACGAGTCCAGATGTTACCTCAGGAAGCATCTTTGAGAGAAGAGCTCCTGCAATCCCAATGACAAAAAGATTTAGGGCGTATACCCCAAGGGCAGCATTTGGACTTATGAAAAAGGCCACCAATCCCAAGATTTTGGTTGTTCTTGCAGCACAAGGTATCAAAGTGGTAAGGGTGGCTGTTATGAACCTATCCCTCTCAGATTCCAGAATCCTTGTACCCATAATCGCTGGGACTGTGCATCCATAACCGAGAATTATAGGTATTATGGCATTTCCATGAAGCCCCAAACGATGAAGAAAAGTATCCAAAAGGTATGCAACTCTTGAAAGGTACCCAACGTCCTCCAGGATTGCGAGCCCAATCAAGAAAGGCACAATGTAAGGTAAAACTATTCCAACTCCTCCAGCGACTCCCTCAAGCAATCCCGAAACAAAATGATACGAAAGTCCTTTGAAATAGGTTGGAATTAAATCCCTTTCAAACAGAGAGAGAATTTCACCCTCTAGGAATCCACCAAGAGTGAAGACTATGTTGAAGAATGTATAGAGAATTACTAAAAGGGCAAGGTACCCGTAAAGATTGTGCATCAAGATGTTGTCGAACCTGTCTCTCAGAGAAATCTCAGCTTTTTCAACTCTAGCAACCTCCTCAAAGATGTTCATCGAAAGAGCGTGCCTCTCAGATGAGATGACTACATCAGAAGGTCTTTCATGCATTTCACTGAGAGCTTTTTGAGATTTTGAAACCTCATTCAAGATAGCTTCATCTTTTATCATTTTCAAAAAGTAATCATCATTTTCAAGAAGCTTTTTTGAGAGGAGTCTTTTTGGCACCTTGAGTTCTTCTGAAAGTTTTAAAAGCTTATCTGAGAGATATTCAATAATGTCTTCAACATCCTTCGAGAATCTGGGCTTTCTTCCAAGATCGAATTTTTCAGCTTCCAAAGCCTTCTCAAAAAGCTCGTATACATCCTCACCTTTTACACCCACAGTTTCAACCACAGGAATCTTGAGTATTTCTGATAATTTTTCTGTGTCTATTACGATTCCCTTCCTCGTTGCCTCATCCATCATGTTTAGACATAGAACCAAGGGAATTTCAAGTTCTAAGAGTTGTATTGTGAATTCCAAGCCCCTTATCAAGAGTGAGGCATCAACAACATTAACTACGACATCCACCTCTCCGCTCAAAAGATATTTCCTCGCCTCTAGCTCTGCAAGCTCTGAGGAAATCAAAAAATAAGTACCAGGAAGATCAACTAGAGTAAAAGTTTCTCCTGATAAATTCACTTTGCTCTTCAGATATCTTACCAATGTCCCGGGATAGTTCGAGGTTTCAGCTCTGTATCCTGCTACATAATTGAAAAGAGTGCTCTTACCAGAATTAGGCTGTCCCGCCATGGCAACGATCATTTAACTACCTCAACTATGATCTTTGAGGCGATCCTTCTTCCCAAAGCAATCTCATTCCCATTTACCTTAATGTGCAAAGGACCTCGAAAGAGTCCACTCTTCGAGACACTCACATGATCTCCAGGATGTATTCCAAGCTTTGTCAATTTATGTCTTATAAACCAACCTCCCAATATTTCAACGATCTTTACCTTTTCTTTATTTCCTATTCTATCAAGAGTTAACATGAATTCACTAATTTAGGTATACCTAAAATTATTTATAAATCTTTCGGTGAGTCCCAAAGCCTCCATTATGAGCTTTGCAATATCTGTGTTGTCAAGCTCAGAAGAGAAGAGTTCAGATGAAGGACCAAATGCTTTAAGAGAGATAGGTTTTGAGGTGTGATAGTCTGAGCTCCAAGAGATGGAGGCTCTTTTCTCGATGAATTTTTTTAGAGTAGCTTTTGTTGGATTCTTCAGCATCTCTCTCTCCTCAATCGTGAGATCGTATATTCCAAGGTAAGAAGCTATGAGTTCATCCAGATCGTAAGGGTTTTTCATTATCTTTTTTGAAAGTTCTGAAAGGTTTTCTCTGAGACCTCTTAAAACTTGAAGATTTCCGTCTCCAAGCTCCAGTCCCCCAGTCTCATGATCTGCTGTAACTATTAGCAAAACATCCCTCTCAGACTTTGCAAACTCTATCGCAACTCCCACAGCCTCGTCAAAGGCAAGGATTTCCTCTATCGCCTTCAGTGCATCGTTTTCGTGGGAAGCATGGTCAATCCTTCCTCCTTCAATCATAAGAAGAAAGCCATCTTCATCTTTGGATAGCCTCTCCAAGGCAACTTTAGTCATTTCTGAAAGAGTGGGTTGAGATGAGTTCTCAAAAACATAACTCATGTGGCTTTTTGCAAACAAACCAAGCAATTTTGCATCTTGAGAGGTATCTGCACTTAAAAGCTCATTTCTTGTTCTTAGAACCTCATAGCCTTTCTCTCTAAACTTTTCAAGATAATCTATTCCATCCTTTCTCTCTCCAGAAAGGAAGTATTCCAATCCTCCTCCAAAGAGCACATCTACCTCGTTTTCAAGATAATCTTTTAAAATCTCCTCCTCGTTGTATCTTGATACGTTGTGAGCTGCAAAAGCTGCTGGAGTAGCATGAGTTATGCGGGTTGTGGTCACTAAACCAGTGGATTTGCCTTTCTCCTTTGCAAGCTCTAAAATGGTTTTAAGTGGAGTTCCATCAGAACTCATTGAAATCATGTTGTTGTTGGTTTTGTAACCTGTAGCCATCGCTGTGGCAGCGGCTGCAGAATCCGTTATCTCTGAATCAAAGGAATTGGTTTTCACTTTGGAAAGAATAGGTAGAGTGTCTATAAAGAGTTCTTTGCCTGAGTAAAGAGAAGCCATCCTTAGATGAGCATCTCCCATTCCGTCCCCTATCATCAAAATGACACTTTTGGTTTCTCTTTCCTGAAGGACGCAACTTGAGATAATGCTTAGGATGAGAATCGATGAAATTAGAATAGAGAGCTTTCTTTTCATGCCCTTTCTTTGGACTCGGATTTAAAAGTTTTTCGTAAGTAGAAAATCCTAACCAACATCAATTATCAACAATGCAAACATTTATAAAGGAAAAGTTAAATAAACTACACTTGGTGTTGTGATGAGAAGGTTGCACGAGGTCTTTGGAGACAAGGTTTCTTCTGAAAAGAAAGAATCTTTTAAGGAGTACGAAACAGAGGAAAAAAAACCTGAAAGAGAGAAGAAAAAAACTGGAGGAGTTGCCTTGACAAAGGGATTGAATGACATAGATGCTGTGAAGTATGATGAAGACATGCTCTCACATGAGGAGTTTTTAGAGTATGGAATCATCTATGTGAAGCCCATGAAGTTGAGAGCTCTGGCAGACGTTCAGAAAATCAACAAAGAGTTGAATGATGGAAACATCGTGCTTGGAGACATCACTCCACTTCTAAACAGAGACCCTGTGGAGTTGAAAAGGACTGTGGATCAGATAAAGGGAATTTGTAGAGGCATAGGGGGAGACATAATAGGCATAGGAGAATCTAAAATCTTAGTAACTCCCACTAACATAAAAATCTACAAAAAGAAGGAGTAACGTTTTTGTTTTAATGCCCTATTAGATCTCTGAACATTTTTAATCATCAACGCTTAATAACAATTTAAAGCAAAAACTTTATATATGATGACTACTTAGGGTTAATAATGGAGACCGACACTGAAATGCAGATTCTGGATTATTTAAAAAAGCAAGAAATGGGCGCCACTGTGACAGATATTGCATCTGAGTTGGGAATGTCTAGAACCACCACTGTGAAGTACTTAGAGGTAATGAAAGCCACAGGACTTTTAGACTACAAAGAGGTGGGGATGGCAAAGCTCTGGTACGTCTCCACCAAACTTCCCTACGCTCAACACGTTTTACTTGTGAGAACGAAGCAATTAGTGGAGGCCATAGAGACTCCAGACGAGCATCTTCAGATTCTTGAGAGAAGCATTCAACCTCACTTTGAGATCATACAGACCTATTCTGAGAGCGATAAGAAGAAGTTTTCAAAGCTCTTTTCAGAGCTTTCAGAGAAGATAAAGTCCTAGCTAAGTCTCACGGTCTCAAGATTCTGGGGTGATGAGGTTGGAACTTTGTACTTTTTGTAAATGTTGGATGCCAACTCTATGCATTTGCTCCCATCGCCATGATTACACATAACTCTTTCTAACTTCTTGTTAACTCTACTCACGAAATTCATCAGTTGTACGTGATCAGAGTGACCGGAGAATCCCTCTATGGTGTGAATTGGCATCCTAACCTTTATTAGTTTGGTTCTTCCGCTCGCTTCTTTAAATGGAATTTCCCTTCTCCCCTTTTGAATCTTTGACCCAAAGGTCCCCTCACTCTGGTAGGAAACGAAGATGAGAGAGTTGAGTTCATCATCTGCAAAAGCCTTGAAGTACTCTACAGAAGGTCCTCCTATGAGCATTCCAGAGGTAGCGAGGATTATGGCTGGATCTCCCTCTATGATGTTCTTTCTCCTGTTACCATCGCCCACCGCCTGAAAGTTATCTGAGAGGAAGGGATTTCTTCCCTGGTGAAAGATCAGGTTTTTCAATTTCTTGGAGAGGTATTCTGGGTAGGTGGTATGTATGGCTGTGGCTTCCCAGATCATTCCATCGAGGTATAAGGGCACAGACTCTAAAACTCCCTTTTTTATGTACTCCTCAAGAAGAACCATTATCTCCTGGGCTCTACCCACAGAAAGCACTGGAATTAAAACCTTTCCCTTTCTCTCTATGGTGTCACATATCACTCTCAAGATTTCCCTCTCAGCCTCAGGTCTTGGAGGCATTATGTCATGGATTCCACCATAGGTGCTCTCAAGTATAAGAGTCTCTATTCTTGGAAACCTGGAGTTGGCTGGCTCAAAGAGTCTTGTGTTGGCATACTTTATGTCTGAGGAGTAGACCACGTTGTGTTGTCCGTTCCCAATGTGTAGATGGGTAATTGCAGAACCAAGGATGTGCCCTGCATTATGAAGGGTGACTCTGACGTCTGGAGAGATGTCCCTAACGTCCTTGTAATCGAGGACGATGGTGTGCTTTATCACCTCTTTTACCTCTTTTTGAGTGTAGGGAACGTTCTTGTCCTCTCTGTGTGCAATGTCTATGTAGTCCAGTTGGAGGAGAGTCATGAGATCTCTAGTTGGAGGAGTACAGTAAACTGGACCATCATAGCCATACTTGTAGAGAAATGGAATGAAACCTGAGTGATCCAGATGGGCATGACTTACGATGATGGCATCCAACTCTTCAGAGGTGATTACATACTTGAACTCTGGAGCTCCTAAGAATGGATAGGCAACCTCTGGATCGTCTGATGCCACGTTCACCCCACAGTCCAAAAGAATCTTTGATTCTGGAGTTTGCACCAGTATGCATGACCTTCCAACTTCTCGAAAGCCTCCCAACCCTGTGATGCGAATCCAGCTAGACTTCACATTTTCCTTTCTGTAGATTCTGTGTCCTATCCTTCTCAAAATCTCTTTTCTCTCCTTTCTGTCCCGCTCCAGAGTGTCCCTCACACCTCTTACAGTCTTGGATTCTATGGGGGGAGTTCTCACCACCCTAGGTGCCCATCTCACCTTTCTCGTTATCTCTCTCAAGGTTGCCCCAGACTTACCAATCACAAGCCCTGGCTTTTTTGCCTCAATTATAACCTCGTTTAACACATGGTCAAAGGAAAAGTCGGTGATTTCTGCATCCTTGGGAACTATTTTTTCTATTCCCTTAATAGCTTCCTTCTCATCCACCAAAACCTCTGGGTCTGGTCTTATAACGATCCTCTTTTTCAAGGTCTTTGCCAACTTTTTCAAAAGAGTTTCGTCATCCACCATCATTCCTGGATTTCTAGTGTAAACAACTGCCTCAGGACCTTCAAATTCAACATTTGTGACAGAGGTTCCTGGAGGAATGTTCTTAGAAACAATCTCTTTTATGTTCTCCAATAACTCTTCAGACGACATCGTCTCACCCTATTAATCCTCTTATATTTAAAACCTTCAAATATTTTTTAAAGTTGCAGCTCTTTCAACAGAATATTTTAGAACCAGCAAATAGTTTTTATTCCAATCCCTTATAAAGTTTTCCCCTCTCTACCAGCTTAAAATTAAAGTTAAGTTTATTCAGAAGAGTGGCGGATCTCGTTCAATCTTTTTACTCTCTCTTCTACCGAAGGGTGGCAAGAAAGGTTAGATGTTAACTCTCTTGAAAATGGATTTACCAAAAAAAGATGAGCTGTGGCTGGATTTCCCACCTCAAAAGGCGCACTCTCTATGGAATTCTGAATCTTTACCAAAGCTGAAGCCAACTCTTGAGGCATCCCACAGAGTTTTGAGGCCTGTAAATCTGTTTCAAATTCTCTCTCATGAGATACAACAAACCTTATCAAAAGGCAGGCTATTGGTGCAAATGTTAAATATAGAAGATTCAAAAGAATCTGTGTAAAGTAATTAATTCCCATATCTTCTGTCTTTCTTCTCTTCATCAAAAACCACTTGCTTGTAAACCCCAAGTATCCCACCGCACCTGCAAACACTGCTATGGCAGTGTAAGGGAGGGTATCCTTGTTTTTTATGTGAACCAACTCATGGGCAAGCACACACTTCAACTCTCGGGTGGAGAGCAATCCCAAGGCTCCATCTGTGAGGATGCATTTGGCATTTTCTTGATTGCAACCTGTAGAGAAGATGTTTGGGGAAGTGTTTGGCACAACGGCAAGCTCTGGTGAGGGAATTTCGAGTTTTGAAGAGAGTTCCTCTGTTAGGGCACAAAGTTCTGGAGCTATTCTCTCATTCATTGGATGGGCGTTGTACATTTTCAAAATAAGCTTGTGGGAGTACTTAAACAAGAGAAAGTTTAGAATTGCTGAGAGAACAAGGGCAAAGAAGATTGAGATTTTCAAGCTAAATCCAAGTAAAAAATTAAGGAGAAGTAAGGAGAGGACTAAAACCAAAATGGTTAGAGTCGCCAAGAGTACAACTCTTTTGTCGCTCATCGTTTTTAGATGTAAGTGAGATTTATAAGTTTTTGGCTTGGGATGGGTTTAGATGAAGATGTGTAGTTAGTTCTATGAGCTGTGCTTGTCCGCAAACAGGTTGATGCGTTTCACATGAAGAACGGCAAGACCTATCATTGTCACAATCAAAGTAGAGAAAAACAGTTGCTGTCTATAACTGAAGAGCGCCATGAAGTGTTCATAGAATAGTGCAGCAATCCAAATGACAGCAAGGTCGAAAACATGGCTATATTTTTTGGGATTCATAAAATAAAAAAGGGAGATGTTTAATAAGATCAGCATCATTGTAATATAGAGATCCATAAGATAACAGAATATAAAACTAAACCCGAAAAAGATTATCAGCATGATGAGTTTTAGAAAGGAGGAAGCCCTATAGCCTAAGCGCTGAGCCGAGTGGCCAGTATTGTTTGCTTTATCTACCTCAAAATCACGTAACTGATTGTCTAGCTGGCTGATTAGACTGTGCAGCAAGATAATCGTCAGAATTCCATAGATGAAGAAGTTCCCTGCAGACAAATTTATTCCAAAAAAATAGACATAGCCGGCAGAAATAATGAGCCCCTTCCAAAGAAAGACAAATATCCAATCCCAATAAGGACGGTTGCGTAATTTGATAGGTGGGGCGGAATAAGAAAAGGCGAGAAAATTGAAAAGAACAATTATCAAAAGGATCTGTGGAGAAACAATTCCACCAAAGAAGAGACTCAAGCCTAAACTCGTAAACAAGACCACTTTTCCCAGTTGCTTTGTATCAGAAGAACAGAACAAATTCCTCGCTCGCTTCACAGGATCTTTAAAATCATAGGAAGCGTCATAGAAATCATTGACAACAAATATAAATACATTGGCAAAGAAGATACCCACAATAAGGGCC
>JBHIDS010000096.1:0-8808 GCA_046760205.1 Candidatus Methanofastidiosia archaeon | reverse complement strand
AGGAAATTTCAAGGCTTGATAGAATCTACTTTGGGGATGAAAGAAAAAAGGTTTTGAAAAGACTTTTTGAGGTTTCAGACTTCAGCTTTAAAGGCAAAGAAGGTTTTGCAATGGTTAGAAAGAGTGGAGAAGGTTACAGAATAGGGCCTTGGGTTTCTACAAAAAGAAATGCAGAAAATCTCTTGAAAGCTTGTTTGAATCATGCAAAAGGGAAAATATTTGTTGGAATTCCCTCTGCAAACAAAGATGGTGTAAAGCTTTTGAAAAAATTTGGATTTCAACAGTACTCCAAGTCCATGAGAATGTTTTTGGGAGAGAAGATTGTTGATAATCCCAAAGGTATTTATGGAATTGCAGGGGCAGAGAAGGGGTGATTTTATGAAGAAAATAACTGTTGTTTACTCTCCCCAATGTCCATGGAATCAAGAGTTTTTAGATTTGGTGAGGAATTTTTTAAAGAATTTTGATGTTGAGTATGAGGAGATAGATAGTTGGAGAGAATTTGAAAAGGTAGAAAGGCTTTTAAAAAAGAATGGAATAGGTTTTGACAAAAACCTTTTTTTCTCAGTCTTTGTAGATGATAAAATTGTTACCTCCTCACCTCCAGCAATAGAAAAGATAGTTGAAGCCTTGGGTGAGAAAAATGTCTTTTAAATTTTTGCCAATTGACAGAAAAACCTTAAAATTTCAGCTTCAGTTGTGCTTGGAGTATCATCCCTCTGGAAAAAAACCTTCACAATTAAAAAAAGGATTTGAAGCAAAGAAAAAGTGGATGGAAGAGGTTTTTGAGGAATTGGAGCCTTGTGGTTTTGTTTTGCTTGATAATAAAAAACCTTGTGGAATGATTGAGTTTTTGCCCCAGGAAATGGCGAAGAAATGTGGATATATTGTTGGTGAAGAGAGAAAAAACACTTTGACTGTTACCTGTGTTGAGGTTTCAAAAGCCTACACCAATGAAAAAAACTACAAAAAAGGTTTGATGTTTGAGGGAGAGAAAAGGGCAGAAATCAAAAAGTTGCTTGTGAGAAAATGCATAGAGTATCTTAGAGGAGAGAAAAAGTATGAAAGGATTGAAGTTGGAGCCTTTAAGGGAAATGGAGACTGGAATCCTGCATGGCTTTTTGAAAAGCTGGGATTTAGGAAAATAGAGGATAGGGGGAGACTGCAGATTATGGAGTTGAGGATTGAATGATAAAGAGAAATTTTATCTTTGAAAGTTTTGTGCAAATACTACGCGAAAGCTTAATAGTATATCACCATAACCGAAATGGTTAAACAGTTTCTATGAGCTGGATATCAAAAGTCAGGTCTTTCCCAGTCAAAAAGATAGTTGACATCTAATGTCATCCTCGATTCGAAGACATTGGTTCCTCTCATCAGCATGATTGCACGCCACATACCATACCCTCTACATGATCTATTTATCATTTCGAAGTATTATTTTATGGGTGATGATGACCGCTATGGGAAGTCCTATGATTCCAACAATAATGGCCACCACAAGAGTGGGTAGTGTTAATACCCTAAGCTGGTCTGCTTTCCAGATATAAATAACAAATACCAAGGGAAAAATCATACTGGCAGTGACCACACCCGGTGAATAAATTCCAGTGCGTAATGTTGGTATTACATGAAAAAAGGTATTTCCGATATAACCAACACCTGTAGCTAAAATAAAAGCTTGAAGAATCCAATTCTCCGGGAAGATATTGAATAATATAACCATAAACAGGGTGAAGCCAAATAATATTGCATTCTCCAGATTTAATTTTTTCTGCGTGTAATGAAAGGTCTTTGAGCCAAATTTAGGCTTATAGTGCTTATTAAACCATTCAACCAATCGAGGCCCTTCCTCGGCGTAATGCAGGATGTATGCAAACACCGATAACCACGAAATTTGTGCAAAGCTCAATTCATTAAGTAAATCAAACATATTTTCACCTCTGTATATTGTATTAACTAACGTTTCCAATTTGCTGTACGAGAAATTACTTTAGCCGCCATATACCCATTTGTGATGCAGCCATAATAACCGCCTGAGGTGGCACCGATCCAGGCGCTTGACATGTACAGCCCTTTCAAGGGAGATTTTATATTAAGTCCCCCTTTACCCATACCTACCCGATCCGTGGTATATGCAAAACCATTAAAAGCACCTTCATAATTGCTTGTGTAGCGTGCCATTGTGTGAGGCGTAGCAACTTCCATAACCTCAATATGATCTCGAAAACCAGGGAAATTAGACTCTACGGCGGAGAGTATTTCCTCAGTCGTCTCCTTTTTTTTGTTTCGATATTCTTCATCAGAAAGCCCCTCCCAATTCTTCATGAAATCGCTATTTATAAGGACCATTGATGTTTTTCCCTGAGGGGCAAGGGAAGAATTTATACTACTGTAGTCAGTAATTCCTACCATCCCTTTGTAGCGACCTTCCTTTATCTCCTGAAAAACTCTATCAAAATCAAGATTCTCATCTTTTATATACATAATAGAATGAAATTTGTCATTCGTCAGTGACCTAAGCGGACAGTCTAGACCGATATAAACAACCAAGGCGGAGGATGATGCCTCCATTTTTTCCATTTTCTTAAAAATTGTATGGGGAAGATTCTCACGACCAACAAGATCATTAAATGTTAAAAAAGGATTTGCATTGGATATGATTACAGGCGCTCTAAATTCATAGGTTTCTCCCATTCCATCCTTTTTTACCTTTCTAGATAGAACACCCACAGCTCTATTATTTTCTATTACTATTTTTTCAACACGCTGTCTTACAAGAAGTTGTCCACCCAACTCTTCCAGACGATCAATAAAGGCGTTGGAAAGGGATTGCGAAGTCCCTTTTATATAATAAATACCCTCCTTGAGGAATCCGCCCCACCCCAACAGGTAGAGCACAGAGGAGATTTTTCCTAATGGCAATCCAAAATACCCCCATTGAACAGCCACAAGTTGTTTTAACAAAGGATCAGTAAATAATTCATCCAGACACTCAGCTAGGGTTTTGTTGCGATATTTATAGACAGTTGGAGCGAAAAAACGGCCAAACAAGTTGAAAACAGGCGCTGGAAGCATGGAAAGTTTCATTACCTTTGTCATCTCCGCCATAATGTTGTCAATAATGTTATCTAACTGATTGAGACCGGTTACCTCATTTGGAAACATTTTTCTAAGCTGATCCAGATAATCAGCACCCATCGAAAGGTTGCCCCGGGGCGTTTTTATCAGCATTGTTTCTTTCAATTTTATTGGCGTAATCTTATCCATTACCCCAAGCTCGGTCAGTATCATATTGAGAGTTTGTCCATGTCCAAGACCTGAAGTCTGGTGCAAACTGACCTCAAAGGTAAATCCTTTGCGTTTAAAACATGTTGCATATCCGCCTGGAATATAATGCTGTTCCAAAATAAGCACCTTTTTGCCTTCATTTGCCAATCCCACAGCTGTCGTCATGCCGCTAATGCCAGAACCTATAACAATAACATCCCAGTCCAGTCTTTCGACATCTTTTTCATCCATAGGCTCTGGTGAACGCTTATTTACTGATCTGTATTTAACCTTCTCTAATCTTCCAGCCAACAAGTGCCCAAAGATGTGGGTAGAGTAAAGTAACCCAAAAATTCCAAAAAATCCCAAGGCTAAGGCTTTGAGTGTTTCTTTTGTTTCAAGTCCAACTAAAAAAATTAAACTAGATAAAACTATTAGCAAACCTAACAAGATTGTTCCATCTCTCAAATCTATTTTCTTCATTCTATCACCTTTCTCGCCTCCCTCAGCAAGTAAAGGCTCATGGGAATCATGAAACTTCCAGTAACAGCGCCAGGATAGTATTTTAGAGTTATGAGAGCAACAGACAAATGGAAGATTCCATTGAAAAGTTCGATTGTTGAAAATACCAACACAAACATACGAAACCACCCCTTACCAAGAAGGCTTAAAATCCAGATTATGATCAAAAATAAGAGTAGTTGTAAGTTTAAAATTCCAAAGACAGCTTGTGGCATAGTTTTGAAGAAACCTGCCATAAAACTTATTAAAGGAAAAACATCATAGAATCCAAAGGAAAACTCTTCAAGAGAATGCAAGGCTTGAAGTCCTATCAAAAAAATACATAGCTTTTGTAGCTTTTTCATTCCATCACCATCAAGTTTTTAAAATATTACTATATAAACATTTAAGGCAAAATTGCTAAGTCTCTAATTTACACATAGGTGTCTTTATGCAAAAAAGAGAGCTTAAAAGAGCTATTGTAAAGATTCTGAGAAATGAGAAAATGCATGGTTATAAAATAAAAAGACAGCTTGAGACGGAAAACATAAAGGTCTCACACAACAATCTCTACAAAATTTTGAGAGAGATGGAGGTTGAAAGATACATAAAGAGTTGCTGGGAACGAAGTGAATCTGGTCCAAAAAAAAGGAATTATGAGCTTGCAGAGAAAGGTAGGAGGGAACTTGTTCTAATTTTGGGGGAAGCTATAACCATATTCTTTGAGTTTTACTCTGAATACATCATGCCACATATTTTTGAAACATTAAGGTTTGACATGGGAAAAAGTATTGGTTATGTTTCCTCACGTCACTTTTCAAGCATAGATAGGACTGTGGTAAAAAACCTCTGTGAGAGCTTTCCAGATAGAACCATATATTTCATAAAACCTTTGAGTTATGATATAAACTTTAATTCAAAAAATCTCATAAAACTTGAAGGCGATCTTACAAACATTCCATTAAAAAATGATTACTTGGATTTCTTAAGTGTTTTAGATATTTCAAGAACAGATAATATAGAAACTGCAATAAAGGAATATAAAAGAGTTTTGAGAAAAGAAGGACAACTTTTGATTGTAACCCCTTTGACAAAAAGATTCTTGAAGTCATCTTATCTTGCTGAATTTTTACAAAAGGCTATTAATGAACTTATAAAGATGGGTCCCGTAGATATTGAAGACACAAAAAAGTTGCTTGAAGGGCATTCCTTTTCTGTTAATGTGCAAGAGGATAGAGAGCTAGTATTCTTCTTTGCAAGAAAGATATAAACCCCTTACAGATTAGGTATTTCTTTTTTATAACACAGCAAAAATCTTGAAATAGATGAGGATTAAATACAAAATCATAGAAAGTGAAGAAGAGCTTGAAAAGTCAAGAAAGTTGAGGCATAGAGTTTTTGTTGAGGAGCAGGGTGTTGTGGAAGATTTGGAAAGAGATTTGCTGGACGATAAATCAATTCATGTCATAGCTATCTTAAATCAAAAAGTTATTGGAACTGGAAGGTTAACTTTACAAAGTGATAAAGCCAAAATATCAAGGGTTGCAGTTGAAAAAATTTATAGGGGAGAGGGAATTGGGAAAAAAATTATGGATAAGCTTGAAAAAATTGCAAAGACAAAAAATGTAAAGGAAATATATTTGAGTTCAAACCTTCAATCAATTCAATTTTACTGTGGGATTGGATATGTAGAAGTAGGGAAAACATTTATAGAGTGTGGTGTTGAGTGTCAAAAAATGGTGAAAAAGGTGATAAGTTGAAAGAAGAGGAAATCAAAGTTTTGGATGAGCTTATAAAAAAGCTTGGAAATGAAAATTTGAGAATTCTTGATGCAGCAACTGGCTCTGGCATGACAACTCTGGAAATTGCAAAAAGAGTTAGAGGAAAGGTGATAAGTGTTGATATAAATCCTTTAAAAACTGCAGAGAAAAGGATTAGAGATGCAAACCTTACTTCCAAAGTTGAATTTTTAAAGGGAAATCTTGCTAAAATGGATTTTTTGGATGAAAATTCCATGGATGCTATAGTTTCCCATGCCACCTTGAGCTCTATTCCCACAGAAACCCCTTTCATGCTAGTAAATGTTTTCAAAGAATTTTTTAGAGTTTTAAAACCCAATGGTATTTTGCTTGTTATTGACTACTATCCCCTCAATAAAGTTATGGTGAAAAGTAAAGCTGATGAGATTGCTCAAGAAGCTTGGAGGGTTTACAAGGCTGTTTGTGAGCTTTTGGGTGATTATCACCATGTAGAGCTTCCTCCAGAATGGGTTTGTGAAACAATGACTGATGTAGGGTTTAAAGATGTTTATTTTAGAAAGGTCTCTGAGAGAAATTTGTCTGAGAGCTTTGGGGAGTATGTTGAAAATATGCTTCAATATGTTAAAGAAATAAAGGATAATGGTTTGAGAAAGGCTTTTAAAAATAAGATTTTGCAATTGGAAAAGGATGCAAAAATCTATGGAAAGTCTGATTATAGTGACACATACTGTGTCTGGGGGAGGAAATGATATTTAGAACAAATCCTTTCAGAGATATTTTGCTTGAAAGGGGAGAGGGATGTTTTCTGTGGGACACAGATGAAAAAAAGTATTTGGACATGGAGGCAGGAATCTGGTGTTGTACATTAGGGCACTCTCACCAAGCTATAAACAAAGCTATCAGAGAACAGCTTGATAAGATAATCCACACTGGAAAAGATTTTTTGTCTCCATATGTTTTGGAGGCCGCAGAAAAGTTAACTTTTGTAACACCAAAGGGATTGAACAAAGTCATATTTCTAAACACTGGTTCAGAATGTGTTGATTGTGCCATAAAAATAGCAAAGGCATACACCCAAAGTTATGAGTTAATAGGTTTTGAGAGAGGATATGTTGGTGCAACTCAAACTTCATTTCATGTCTCAGGTTTTAATTTGAGAGGTTATTCCCCAAGAGTTGGAATTCACAAAATTCTTCAGCCCTTTTGTTTGAAGTGTCCAGTTAGAAAGGAATATCCAGAATGTGAATTCTTGTGTCTTGAAACTTCAAAAAAATTGATAGAGGCAAACACAGACAAAGAGATTGCAGCTGTTGTTTTTGAACCTATTTTTGCAAGTGGAGGAATTGTTGTTCCTCCAAAGGAATACTTTTTGCAGGTGAAAGAGATTGCAGAAGAGTTTGGTGCTTTGATGATTGCAGATGAGGTAACAACAGGGTTGGGAAGGAGTGGAAAATGGTTTGGTTTTCAACATTACAATGTAAAGCCAGACATAGTTGTTTTGTCAAAAACTCTGGGAAATGGATTTCCAGTTGGTGCAGTGATAGTTTCTGAAGAGATTGAGGAAGAACTTTCTGGAAATTTTTATCATGTTCAATCCCACCAGTTTGACCCTCTCCCTGCAAGGGTTGCATCAGCTGTTTTGGATGTTTTGAAGAGGGAAAATTTGATTGAAAATTCAGAAAAAATGGGAAATTATCTTCTCAAAAAATTTACTAAGTTGAAAGAAAAATACAATAGTGTTGTAGATGTGAGGGGAAAGGGATTGATTATGGGAGTTGAGGTAAAATCAAGAAGTGAAGAAATTTTTAAGAATTGTTTGAGGAAAGGATTGATTTTTGGATATGTCAAAGATTACTCACTTTTCAGATTTTTGCCACCTTTGACAATAACAAAGAAAGAGATTGATTTTTGCATTGAGGTTTTTGAGGATGCTTTGAGAAGGGTTGAAGAAAGGTGGTGGAATGAAAAATAAGAATTTACAGAAAACACAAACCTCTGACTTTGTGAGGCTATTTGAATATGTAAAAGCCATTTCCCAAGAAATTGGAGAGGATAAAGCTTTAAAGATTCTTGAAAACTGTGTGTGTGAGAAGAGAATAAAATGGATTGATGAAAATAAAGACAAATTGGGGAAAGGAAGTGATGTTGAAATAGCTTTCAAAATCTTTTTGTTTGATTATCTAAAAATTAGCCCAAAAGATATTGAGATTGTGGAGAAGGATAGCAAAAAAATAACATATCGTTCCTACAACTTCTGTCCAGTTTTGGAGGCTTGCAAAATCTTGAGCTTGGACACAAGAGTTATCTGTAAAAAGGTTTATGAAAAACCAGTTCAAGTTTTTCTTTCAAAAATTAATCCAAAGCTGAAGTTTAGAAGAAACTATGAGAAAATAAGACCATACAGCAATTTTTGTGAGGAAATGATTGAAATTTTATGAGGAGTTCAAATGGTTAAAATCCTTGTTCTCCATTTTGGAGGACAATGTCCTTGGCATGAATGGCAGATTGAAGAGGTAAAAAAGGCGAGTGAAGTCTTAGGATGTTCCTACAGTGTGATAGATGTTGAGGAAGAGCCAGAGCTTGCAGAAAAGTACAAAATGTTTTTTCCCTTCATGATGGTAATTGGTGACAAAAGAGTTTTCTCTCCAACAAAATCTGAAGACATTATAAAAATGGTTGATAAAAATGAGAATTGAATGGCTAACACCTAAAAATATTTCAAAAACAATTCCATTATGTATTGAAAAAAAAGTTGGAGCTTTGAAGAAGAAAGAATGGGCCTGCAAAATTTTAAAGAAAATGAAAAGTGATTTTTTAGGATTGATAGCTTTTGAAAATGGCAAAGTCTTGGGAGCTTTAGAGTTTTTGCCTTCTCTCATTGTACCATATCCATTGCCTGAAAAAAATAAAAAAACAGCATTTATCACATGCATTTACTCTCTTGAGGAAAGAGATTGTAGGAAAGAGCTGATTTTAGAGTTTGAGAAAAGAATTTTTAAAAAAGGATTTAAAAAGATTTCAGTTGTCTCTGGAGTTAAAAAAGGATTTCCCAATGGACCTGTAGATTTCTTTGAAAATTGTGGTTTTAAATCCAGTAAAATTCTAGATGAAGTTGAGTTAGCCTATGGAAAAGAAACTTTGGTTTTTATGGAAAAAGAATGTTATTCCAAGTGTTGAAAGATTTCATCCAACGTCTTGATTTTCAAAACATCTAAATTCTTGTAAGCTTTTTTTCTATCAAGAAGAATTGCCTTCATTCCAACATTCTTTGCCCCCA
>JBHIDS010000095.1:0-8965 GCA_046760205.1 Candidatus Methanofastidiosia archaeon | reverse complement strand
TACTGCCAAGTAAACCCTGCGAGATTGTTCCAGAAAAAGCCTAAAAGTATCAGACCTGTAGAGACTGCCGCATAATCAAGACGCAAATCGATCAACAATTGAATCATGGACCGACCACGAGGATGAGAAAGACGATAACTCGAGTCTAGCATTGAAAACACCTTGCATAAATGGATATTCCTATTTTTAAACTTTTGCAAAGGATAGTTTGAGAAATTATCCATCGCAGTAGAGAACCGAAATACTTATATTACCGAATGATCGAAAGGACTCATGTCGGAAGATGAAGAAATAGAAGAAAAGTGGCGAAGGGATCCCTTAGGAGGGGTGTTTTTTGGGCTGATCCTAATTGTTGTAGCCAGCATATACCTTCTTAGAAACCAGCTTCCTTCCGGTGAAGAACTATGGTGGGCCTGGGCTATTGCAGGAATTGGTTTTGTATTCCTACTGGAGGTTGTAATTCGATCTGTCAAGCCTGAATATAAAAGACCCAGCCTTGGTACAGCTGTTTTGGGAGTTGTCCTTATAGCAGTGGGTGCTGGAATTGTTTACAGGCTTGAGGAATTTTGGCCAGTAATTATCATTGCTGTTGGTGTGCTGATATTGATATATTATATTCGTCAGAGCGTTTGACCTATCAGTCTCTCCCAGTAATACTTTACCACATTAAAGTCCTTTTCCCTTGAAAGGCAGGTTAATGCACTCCCTCCGAAGGACTTTATTATATCTCCTATTTTATATCGCGGGAAGAGACAAGAAGAGATAATTAGAGAGCCTCTTTCTCCTTTTTCTAGTTCGTGCAGCATTTTTATTCCATTTTTGGTTTCAACTTCGAAAAGGTAGTAATCGTAATTTGGGAAAACGTAAGGTCTTTCATCAATTTGTTGGGCATACATACCCTCTGTGGCGCCATACATCTCTCTCATGTCCAGAAAATCATACATAGCTTTTAAAACGGGCTTTTCCTTTGTATTGATGCCTACCATGGAAATACAGACCAGCAAAGGTTTCTTCCATACATCCTTAGGGTAGACATCGTACTTTCTTTTTAAAAAAGAACCAAAATGTATCATGCTCTGGGTTACGCCTGTGACCATGGTTACCCTCTTATCTTTGGCTTTTTTGTAAGCAAGGTCAAATCTTTTCTCCCAGTCTTTCTTGGTAATTCCCCCTCCCAATTGGTTTATTTGATCGATCGTTGGCACAACTTTTAGCCTGCCTCTTTCAGCTGAGTATTTTGCGTAAATACCAGAGCTGTACCCGTACTCCACTTCTCTGGATCCCACTTTCATAGTTCCCACTTTTGAGGGAAAGTTGTTGTTCATGGTATACCCTTTAAGAATATCATATTTTTTATCTCTATAAACGTAGTTAAGAGTGGCCCTGGGTCCGCATATACTCTTCTGTTCCAAATCAGTTTTAGTGAAAGGGACGATCTTTGAGGGTCCACTGGTTCCTCTGGTCATTCCCCATGCGATGGGAGGTTCTGGTAGAAGCGCTTTCCAAGTTCCTTTTTTCACTTCTTCCAGGTAAGAGAGGAAATCCTTGAAGATGGCAATGGGAAATTGTTCTCTGAATTCTTCGAGAGTTGTAATTCCTTCTGCTCCGTGCTTTTGTCCATATTCTGTTTTTTTGTAGCCTTCTAGCAAGGTTTCAAAGGTTTTTCTCTGGGATTTCTCTGGGTTTTCTAGAGCGTTGTACCAGGGCTGTAGGATTGATTTGAAGACTTCTTCACGCATGAAAGACTTGGAATTTTTTGACATATAAAAGTTTTGAATTAGATCGTTAGCCTTACATCTCGCTGATGAAGAATCTTCCATTTGGCATAAGATATTATCATCCCTTCTGCTCTTTCAAATAGAACAAGTAGAATAGATAATCTGTCGTTCTTCCTCCTTTTCCCAACGATTTTATCGTACTCAATATTTGACCTCTATGATATGTTGTATGCATAACATACTGCATGTAAAAGTCCTCGGGTTCTATTAGTAATTCTCCACCTGAAATATAGTTTGGAAACATTATTGCTTTCTGGGCTTTTTGTTTTACATGTTCTAACAATTTCTCGTCTGCTTCTTCCCATTTTGCCAGCAATTCGTTCTTTGATAATTTTTTTAATGTTTCATATAACTCTTCTGTATTTACATCAATCTTTTTCACAAATGATTCTACATTATACTCAATAGCTATGATTATATGCACACACAGGTCTTTTACACTTCCAAAGGGTGGACCGATCTCACGTATGAATTTCTCTTCATTGAGTTCTCTTATTATGTCCCTTATTTTGTTGTTTGCCCATATTTGATAATTACATATTTTTTCTAGGTTCATATTGATCAGACTCCCCATTCTTTCACTTTACACATTGAGGTTATTAAAGTTTTCGATAAATTTTCAATCTGTAGAGTAGCTATATGAGGAATTCTCAGCTACCTTCAATGCTCCCAAATTCTTTTTAACCCATTGATCAATCATTATTTCACCAGCAAGCTTGGATATTACTCTTCAAAGATATACGAGTCTCAATGCCAGGATGTTGATCTCCCAAAATACATCTTGTAAATCTGTTTCAAACCGTAATAGAACATATGTCTCCATATAGCTCTCTTAAACTTGTTTTTTGAAAGAATCCCAACCAGAATCTGAAGAGGGTCAAAATAGTATTCTCTAAAGCATTCGCCATACCATTTAAAAAGTTGTTTCCGATTCAGTTCCTTCGTTGGCATGACAGGGTAAGCCATGTCAAAATGATCAAAATCAAAATCTTCAATCGACCCCTCTTTTTTTGCTTGTTTATGCACTTTAGAGCCAGGAAATGGAGTGAACATGGTAAAGATGGGAAAATCAATCTTTAATGATTTCATATACTTGATCTTATGTAAAATCGAGTCTATTGTATCATCGAATGTTCCAACGATTATCAACCCCTGAGATATAATATCGTGCTCTTTCATCAGGTTGACAGCTTCTCTAACCTGATCTGTGGTAATCCCCTTGTCCATACGGTTCAGTTCCTCATCGGTGGAAGCTTCTATCCCAATTTGGGTCATGATGTTGCCCATCTTCCTCATCAATGGCAGTAAATCTTTGTGTTTGATCAGAAAATCTGCTCTTCCCTGATAGAACCATTGGACATCCAGGTCCCTTTCCTGAATCTGCTCGCATATACCCTTGATATGGTTGTAATCCACGTTAAAGCAGTCGTCACCGAACCACACAGACTTTCTCTTGTATTTTCTGTTCACCAATTCCATCTCCTCCCCTACACTTTCAGGATTCCGTGGTCTCCAGGGACGCCCCCAGAAATCCCACTCTGAACAGAAAGTGCAGGAAAAAGGACAGCCTCTCGAGGTTAGAAGGGTAGAGAACTCTTCGAGAAATTCAAAACGATATTTTTCCATAGGGAGAAGGTGATACGCAGGTAAGGGTAAACTGTTTACATCCACAGGAGGACGTCGTTCGGTGGTAATGATATTTTTATCTCTTCTGTATGCTATTCCTTTAACATCTTTGAGATCTGAATCGTTTTCCAAACATCTAACAATCTCCACTATAGTCTCCTCTCCCTCACCCCTCACCACGATATCAATTTCAGGGAGCTCTCTCAAAGTGTCTTTAAAGGTAAAGGTGGCATGAGATCCTCCAACCACGGTTGTAATATCAGAATCGATCTCTTTTACCAGTTTAACCATTTTGACTGCTCTCCCATACAGGGGAGTCATTGCTCCTGTTCCCACTAAGTCTGGTGAAGTCTTTTTGATCCTTTCAGGTAGATCCTTCCAGGTGACACCCATTCCATTGCAGTCGATCAATTCCACAGGTATATCATGCTGTTCCAGCATTGCAGCTAGATAGGAAAGTCCTAGAGGTGGAGAACAGCAGTCTCCCATCATTTCCCATATCTTCTTTGGAGGATCGATCAGGAGAACCTTCATGAAATCTGTTATTTTTTGGATTTAAATAGGTTGTGCAATTCGGTTTTGGTCAAATTTGGGTGATGTGTAAATTTTTGAAATCCTTTAAAGCCAACTTTTCAAAAAGCAAGGCTTTTTGAAATCCCAAAAATCTACGATTTTTGAGGATTTTAAAAAAGTTGGATCAAAACAAGGTTCTTCTGAAAGAAGAACCTTAAACGCTCCTGACAGGTTTGTAGAAGGGGGTAAGTCCTCCTTTCTAAACCCCTGAAGTGGGTTTGAGTGTAACGAACAACCCACAACGTTCCTGCGGGGTTTGCCGCAGGTGCACGGGGTTCGCCGTGGAGGGAAAGTTTATCTTCAATAACAATGTTAACTTTTTTCATGATCCTTTCAAGAGAATTTTACCAAAGAGACACAGTCAAAGTTGCAAGGGACTTACTCTGTAAAATCCTTTTTCATAAAACACCGAAAGGCTCCACATCTGGAAGAATCGTCGAGGTAGAAGCTTACTTGGTAGGAGATGAGAAAAGCCATGCCTTTAGAGGAAGAACAGAGAGAAATAAGGTGATGTTTGGAGAGGCCGGGTTTGCCTATGTATATCAGATTTATGGAGTTCATCACTGTCTGAATGTGGTTACTCAAAAGATTGGAGTTCCAGAGGCAATTCTGATAAGAGCCTTGGAACCTCTTAAAGGAATTGAGCTTATGAAAGAAAGGAGAGGAAATTCAGAAAATCTCACCAATGGTCCTGCAAGACTTTGCCAAGCCATGGGAATAGATTTGAGCTTTAATGGAGTGGATTTGACTGAGGGAAATCTCGTTATCCTTGATTCTGAGAGAAGGGGAAAAATTTATGCCTCAAAAAGGATTGGGGTTGGAAGAGATGAGAGATTCTTGAGGTTTTTTTTGAAGCTCTGAATTTGTCTAATTTATCTCTAAGATAGGTTAAAACCATCAATAAGGTTATATATCCTTCCTTTAAGATTTATTGAGTCAAAGAGATGACTCTCCAACTTAAATGGAGGTGATAACCATGAATAGAAAGGCATTTGTACTCTTGCTTTCGGCTTTGCTCCTCTTTGCAGGAATCTCTGTTGCACTGAACGATGTATCGGAAGTCTTTTCAGGAATTCCAATGTTTCTCGGAAGCATTGTAGAGAGAGAGATTGGAGTTCTCTATGGCGGCGGTGAAGGCGGCGGTGGAGGTCGCCCTGGCTAAGACTTGTACCTATAAGCCACAGGCATTAGATTCCAGTAACTTTTGACTATTTTTTTATTTTTTAAATTGATGATGAAATTCAGATATTTAACCAGATTCTTCCCTCCACTGAAAATATTTATATAGCAAATCAAGTGATCGTCTACCTTGAAAATAGTTGAACAGCTTGGAATGTATGAAATCAACTCCTCGATGAACCTTTCATAGTCTGTCTCCAAACCCAGAATAAAGTAGGTATAATTGGAATATCCTTTGGGATAAAAATCAATGAGAATGAGACAGTCTCTTTCAACATTTCCCAAGCACTCATAAAACTTCCATCTTGAGAATCTGAGCCTTCTGCATGTTTCTGTCACGTTACAGCGGTAGTTGTACTTTATCTCTGAAAAGAGTCTCCACTCATCCTCACTCCACATATTCTCTCTATCTTCTCCATCCTCTATCTCTGATTTTTTATAGTTGAAGTTCTCTATCTTTTTCGTTATTATTTCAAATGCCTTATCAAAGTCAAGGTTTTTCACTTTTTTATCAAGATAATCCCCCCTCACACCATTTAAGCCCATCTTTTCTATCTCAAGATTCGAAAAATCCAAAGGTTTTCTTGAAATTAAGAGCATGTTGTACTCTCCCACAAGGAGTGTGTGGTAGATCACATCTTCATTTCCTCTCAGCTTCTCAAAGGCTTTGAACTCATCTTTTAATTTTAAGAGATATACAAATTCCTTTATATTTTTAAGTGCTCTCAATCTCAATTGAGGCGTTATTAAAATCCTTTCATCCATCATCTCCCTAAATGCCCTCGAGATGGAATTTCTCGATCTCCCAAGTCTTCTAGTTAGCCTAGTTAGATGTATACGAGGATTTTCATAGAGTACCTCATATATGCTGTAGTGGAGCTTTCTCTTCTGTTCTTCAGAATATCTGCTCATTTAAATCCTCGTAGAGCTTATATATTTTCTAACTTAAAAATCTTTGGTCTGTCCATGCAAGAAAAAAAGGGAATGGAGAGCAAGCTTGAAAAAGGATACGTTTACTTGATAAAGGAGAGGAATCCTAAAAAGAGCCTTTCAATCTTTTTAGATCTCCTCTCAGATGAAATCCCTGGACTTTTTGTAACGAGACAACACCCCGAAAGGGCGAGAGAGCTTTGTGCTCCCTTTGAAATAGAGGCCGTCTGGCTCTCAGAAGTGAATAGCAAGGAAAGCATTGATCCTTCAAACCTTGCAAAGTTAACTCATTCTATAATCGAGTTCATAAAAAAGAACAAAGATTCTGTAGTACTCTTTGATAATTTTGAGTATCTCACAGTTAAGAATAATTTTCATCAAACTCTAAAGCATCTCTACTTGACTTCGGATTTTGTCAAGTCGCAAAACTCAAGGCTTTTGCTCTCCATAAACCCTGTGGCATTCAATGTGAGAGAGCTGGCTTTGTTGGACAAGGAAACAAAAGTTCTAAAATGAGAGCATAAACAAAACCAGAGCAAGCCCGACAGTCAAGCCCCAAATGGTTGAGTTCCATCTCATAATTTTACTTCCATCAAAGGGTGGGAAGGGAATCAGGTTGAAGAGCCCAATGAAAAGATTTATTCGAATAACCATTGAAATCCATGAAAAACCTAGGGGAAAAAGGATTAAACCAAAGATAGCTACAAGAATGTTGGCTAAGGGTCCTGCAAGGGCAGTCTTTCCATAGACTTCCTCTGTGACGTAGTAGCCTTGCATATAGACTGCCCCAGGCGCCGCAATCACAAATCCAAATAGAGAGGAGAGGAGTGCGAGCATCAACCCCTGGCTCGATAACCTGTATTCTGCAAACAACCCATAACTCTGAGCCACAAACTTGTGGGCAAGCTCATGAAAGACAAAGGCAGTTCCCACCACCAAAAGCATAAGAGGCAGTCCTTTCAATGAGAATCTGTGAAAGAGAATGTTGAATGCCAAGGATAAAACAAACCAGGAAATAAGAATCTCTCTAATCTCTCTCTCTGAAAAAATCATGAGAGGGCTTTCTCTTCTCATTTTATAAAGGTTTGGTTTTAGAGCATATTCCTTGCAAACCCTTCGGGATCGATATCTCTCATGATCTCAAGTTCTCTTTCGGTGGGAATTTTGCTCTCTGGAACTTTGCTTGGAACCTCAAGTTCAAATCCAGTTTTCTCTATCACCTCTTCAACCGAGACTCCAGGATGCACAGATTTCAGAAAAACCCCCTCATCCCTAAATTCCATGATTGAGAGAGGAGTTACCAAAAGCTCTGGATTTCCAATATTCAAACCTGGACCTGAGATGAAGTCTACTTTTTCAACTAAGCATCTCTTGTCATGGGTATGGGTATAGATGATGAACCTCTTGCACCTCGAAAGAAAGGGCAATCCCACAGTTCCAGGACCTTTGAGCTTTGGCTTTCTCCAATCTCCCACCACAACAAGGTTACAATTTCCTACCCTGTCTATCTGCAACCCTCCAGCAAAGAAAACATCAAATAGGCTCTTCCCCTCAAACTCTATCACATCCTCTAGGGATAAAACACCCTCGGAGTTTAAGAGCTCAAAGTCGCAAGAGGATTTTGAAACTTTCTTTGGATTCAAAGCTCCACTTCCCCCTACCACAAAGTTAAGGTTTGGACAATGAGTTCTTCTCGCAAGCCCGCATGCAAGCTGGGGAATTTGAGAGACCGCTCCCATGACACAAACTTCTGAATCTCGCAGGTTTTTGGAGATTATGGATGCCATAAGCTCTACAATTTTATACACGAATCCTCAACTCCTCCAATCTTTTTTTTCCAATGTTTTCAAGATAGTTCTCGTAAGAAGGATAAACGAAGCTTTCAAGATATTCCTCAAAACCTTTCCTTGATCTGCAGGCTTTCAAGTAATGCCTCAAATGAGGCTCATCGTATCTGTAGTACCCATGAGATGCTGTTGGATGACATCCAAAAGGGACAAGACAGATGGCATTCACGAGAAATGAGGGAACATCCCACAAAGAATCTTTTGAGAGGATCTCTTCCACCTGAAGGATTACTTTTGAAGAGGCTTTTATCATCAAATAGTCTGTGAACTTTGCGCCTGCAAAGCTTGCATTTGAAAGAGAATCCGCCCTCTGACAAACTATCAAGGCAACGTCGGGCTTTAAAGGTTTTGCACAAAAAACCTCCTCTTTGGTGTAGGGATCTTCAACAGTTTTGTAGTCCTTGTTGATCTTAGGCAAGTCAGAAATTACTCCCTTGGGATAGGGAATGAAGGGAATTCCAGAGGCTCCAGCCCTAAGTCCATAGACTATGAAAGGCTCATCACATTCCTTAAGTTTTATCTCCCCTCTCTCGACTGCTCCTCTGAAGTTGGGTGCAAGCCCAAGATGCTCAAAGCCAACATAGGATGTTACTATCTCTTCCACAAGATTTGCACCTATCAAGAGATCTGCATTTATGCATGCGGAAGGACTTGTGATGAGGGTTTTTATCTTGATACCTTGTCTTACAACTTCTCTTACCAACTCCATAGGATTGTTGTGCATGTGCATTCCACCCAAGGCTAAAGAGCACTTAGGCTTTACGAAATTCTTTATAGAACTCTGAACATCTGAAACCTTTTCTTCTCTCATACAACCTCTTTGAGAGAGGGTATAAAAGATTTTGGTTGGGTAACTTTATAAATACAGAACTCGATAAGAAATCATGTTGGTCATTCTCGATGGAGATGGAACCCTTTGGGACGGAGACGTTCTTGCAGGTTATCTCCAGGTGCCTTTGAAGGTTGTTGATGAGGACACGGTGGAGGACTTCAATGGCAGGAGAGTTATCTTGAAAGGAGAAGCGAGGAAAG
>JBHIDS010000094.1:0-8972 GCA_046760205.1 Candidatus Methanofastidiosia archaeon | reverse complement strand
GGCACAAACTAATATAAGCAAGGCTTGAGAGTTGAAGGATAGAGCTGAGGAATTACTGGGGGAAGCTAAGGAGAAAGGATTTGAGACAAAGGAATGCGAGGAACTTTATGAGAAAGCGATCGAATTTCTTGAGAAAGCAGAGAATTTTTATAAAGGTGGAAATTATATAGCTGCAAATAACTACGCCTTGAAAGCCATTGAGTTGTTTGAGGAAGCAATTGAGTGTTTGGAGGAGTTGGGATGAGGATACTGCCTGAAGATAAAAGAGAAAGAAAGTGGTTCATAGGAATAGTAATAATTTTGATCTTATGGTGGCCATTTGTCCTTTTTTATGATATCGATTTTTTATTTCTTTGGGATCAACCCTCTCCTATCCCATACATTATCTTTGGTCTTTTTGTTGGACTAATATCTAAAATGAAAATGAATTCATTAATCTTTAGTGTCTGCAGTTTATTTGATGCTGCACTGAGGGAAAAATTTTTTACAAGGAGCTGATTGAATTTTGTATTTTTACAAAGACATTCAAGCAGAAAAACTCAAATCAAAACTGGATTTGGCTCAACATGACTCTTTGTCAATCCTGGCACCAGCTTTATGGCAGTAACTTTATAAACATCCTCTCTCATCCTGTGGAAAGATAATAAGGTTGTAGTATGAAAGAACAGGTCAGAAAACTTTTAGCTTTGAGAGAGAAAATCTACATTGAGGATTCAAACTTCAAGAGAGCCGCTGTTCTCATTCCTCTCTTCAAGAAGAATGGATGGCAAATCCTCTTCACCAAAAGGTCAGAGGAAGTTCCATTCCATAAAGGGGAGATCTCATTTCCAGGAGGTTCCTTTGAGAAGGAAAAAGATGAAAGTTTACTCGACACAGCCTTGAGAGAAACCTTCGAGGAGATCGGTGTTCCTCCAGAGGAATTTGAGATTTTGGGAGAGTTGGACGACTTCAAAACCATCACCAACTTCACAGTCACACCTTTTGTGGCACACATGAACTATCCACAGAATTTTTCTCTGAACGTAAAAGAGATTCAAGAGCTCATCATAGTTCCATTAAAACATCTCTTAGATGAGAGAAATTCCTATCTGAAAGAGATAACCTTTCAAGGCAAAAAATACAAAGTCTACTTTTTCAACTACAAAAATAAGGTTATATGGGGAGCCACTGGAAGGATTTTAAAAGGTTTTTTGGATTTAATAAGAATGGACTGGTCTAAATAGGAAGCTCCAAATTCTCAACACTTTCCTCTCTTTCATCCAAAGCTTTTTTGAACCTTTCTGAAACCATTAGGGTTTCCTTTTGAAGCCTTTCTCCAATTTTTCTACTCTCCTCAAAGTAGAGTTTGTCAAAGTCCTTTGAGCGCTTTTCTATCCTGTCTGTTAAAATATCCTGAATTGAACCAGACTTGCCTATCAATCCCCTCACCATTCCTATGAGACCCAAACGATCCAGACCATCTGCATCGTAGACTATCTTCTCCTCCACCCTTTCGGGAGACATCATGGATGTTCGAGTGTGGCGAATGACAACTCTTCCCACCTTTTCTATGACCTCGTCCTCAACTCCGCAAGCTCTCAGATACCCTGTGGCAGTGCCTGCACCTCGAAAACCATGCAGAACTCCAGTTATCGTTCCAATCCTTCCTATATCGTGAAAGAGGGCTCCGCATATCAAAATGAAGGGATCCACCCTCTCTTCGATGTTCTTTGCAATCTCTATGGCATACTTTGTTACTTGGAGGACGTGGGAGTAATCGTGTCCCTCTGATGTACTGTGCTTGTGTCTCACAAATTTTTCTATCTGCCTTAAGAGCTCCATCTCCTCTCTTGAAAGCTTTCTCTCAAACATTTCAAAACCTTTTCTTTAGATAGAGATAAACCACATAGGTAACTATTGCAAGTAACGCCAGTGGAATCAGAGCTTGGAGCACAAATCCAACTACGTTTATCAAAAGGATTGCAACCACCAATGCAGCAACCAACAAGAGGATTTCTTTTGATTTCATGACATCACCTCTATTGTTTTCAACTTTCATATATAAAGCTTCAGGTATTTAGGTTCTCCTTTGAACCAAAACTTTTATATTTGAGTATGTTGATTAGGTGTAGAGGGCCCATGGTCTAGAGGTTATGACGTTGCCTTCACGAGGCAGAGGTCCCGAGTTCGAATCTCGGTGGGCCCATAAAACTACAAAACAAATCCCTGTTTAATCTCAAAATCCCTGAATTCTTTTTTCTCAAACCTTTTTGCGAGAAAATCCTTGACCTCTATTTCAGGTTTTTCTCCAAGAAGAAGAGAGGCAACTATCCTTGAAATGGCTGGAGCTCTCATGAAGCCAAAGCCGTTGAAGCCCAGGGCAAGATAGAGCCTTTCTACCTCTGGGTGCTCTCCAAGTAAGGGGTGCCTATCTGGGGTTGCCATACATAGCCCAGCCCATCCTCTCATAAATTTTGAATCCCTCATATTTGGAATTCTGGATATGAGTTTTTCTGAGATTTTTTCCACAAAATCCTCATCGAGATGTTCTTTGTAGTTTCCAACATCGCTCTCCTGCGTTTCTGTTCCATCTCCTACCAAAAAAATATCAAAACCATGAGGTTTTAGATAGAAATCAAGAGAGATATCGTGTATCATTGGAAGGCTTTTCAATGAAGACTTTATTGCCATCACCTGAGTTCTGTAAGGCTTTGCTGGAATACGAATTTTTGAATTTTCTAAGAGAGACTTGGTCCAAACGTTGGAGGCTAGCAAAACTTTTTTCACCTGAACTTCTTTGTTCTTTAGAATGAGAGATTCAACTCTCTCTTTTCCCACATGAAGACCTAGGATCTCACATCTTGTAAAAAATCTAACATTTTTCTTCTTTGCCTCTCTTGCATAGAAGTTTGTAAATTCATAGGGGTCTGCATACCCATCGGTTTTACAGAAAGAAGCTCCACTCAGATTTTCAACATCTATCTCGGGATAGCTTTTTAAAACTTCCTCAGGTTCTAAAAAAATAACCTCTATCCCAATCTTACTTTGCATCGTTATTCTTTTTTCAAGTTCTCTTCTTTCCTTTTGAGTTGAAACCAATCTCAAAAGCCCTACTTGATGAAAGCTTACATCTTTTGAAATCCTAGAGATTTCTCTAAACTCTCTTAGGCTTTCAAAGACTATTCTAACATCCCTTTCATTCCAGAGCTGTTGGGAGATAACCCCTGCCGCAAGCCCAGTTGAGCCCGCTGCGAGGAAATCCTTTTCAAAAACCACAATGCTTTCATCTGTCAATTTTGAGAGATGGTACGCCACAGAACACCCGATGATCCCTCCTCCAACTATGGCAAAATCAACCCTCATCTAAACCTACCTTAAGCAACCAAAGTCCAATTCCCTCATCAAAGTCTCTCTCGAGAAGAATAGGGAGCTCTAAGATAAAAACCTCCAAGGTGGCAGAAACGATACATCCTTTGAAGAGATGACCTCCAAACGCTCTACCTTCAGAGTCTGCCAAGGTTATGTGAAGATGGGGGAGAGGCTCTTCCTCCTTCAACGAGACATTTCCCAAAAGGCTTAAAACCTCTAAGTTCTCGTTCAGCTCTGTTACTCGATACTCTGTACCATCAAAAAAGCCTATTCTTGCCTCAGAGACTGCACCAATGCCAAAAATCACGGTGCTTTTCACACCATTTTTTTTCAAAAACTCAGAGATTACATCTAAAATGTCCTCTCCACTCTCAAGCTTTAGGACATATCCCTTTTCAAAAGCCCTATGTTTCATGATCCATCTCCCTTGCTTTGCACAATCTGGATGAGAATAGAAGCCCCAAGGTAAAGAGATCCTCTGTGTGCAAATAACTTGAGGCATTCTCATCAAAGAGAAGGGCTGCCTCTGAGGGAAACTCCCCCTCCTCCCACAAAATCACTGTTATGGGAATGAGAGGCAAACTCTTTATCTCAAAGCTTGCATCTCCAAGTTCTCTTTTTACACCACCGAAGTACTCGCAAGCTCTCATAAACAAATTTAGATCCTTTCCAAAGATGGAGGCGATGAGTTTTTCTCCCCTTAATCTAAAGATCGGATCTTTGAGATGTCCTTGGGGAAGTTGTCTGTACTTCAGGAGTCTTCCTGCAGGAGGAGTTTTTACAGCCTCGGAGTAGTGGGTTAAGAGCCAGTAAATGGTTGTGGTGCTCTCTAAAAACTTCTTTTGAAGCTTATCGTAAACTTTACCATTTTTTAGGTTTACTCTCAACTTCAAAAACTCTACTTCATCTGAGAAACCAAGTCTGTTTCTAAGGCTTTTTATCTTCTCCATACAGTTATCCCAAGTCCAGAGTTCATCAGTCATGTCGTAGAGTTTCATAGGGAATTTAAAAGGTTTTGCTCATAACTTTGTACCACACTTAGAGCAAAATGAGGAGTCTCTTGGGTTTGCCTCACCACACTCAAAGCAAATTATGGGAAACTCGAAACTGCAGAGGGGACAGTTTTGGGTTCTTTCAACACAAGTTTGATGAAACTCTGACCCACACCCTTGGCACTTGGAGATGTTGGAAGGCTTGTCCAGGTATCCAGAGCAGATTCTGCATATCTTTGCTCCCAGCTTGCCTTTGGTGAGGATGGGTTTTCTTTCAACTTCCATCTCAGAAGGCTTTTTTTCCTTATCAATGATTTTCTTTGGTTTTTCTCTTCTCCTTAAAACCACAATTCCGAGAATCACAATTGTTAAAAGAACGATTAAACTCAGACCAAAAAAGAAACTCTTTTTTTCACTCTCCATCTCAACCTCTTCCTCCTCAAGCTCTCCTTCAGGGATTTCTAATTTTTCAATACTAACCAATTTGCTGTCCATTCCCATGTTTCCGAAAGAATCAGTGGCAATGACTTCTATTAAGTGCTCTCCTTCATCGTATTCCTCGGTGTTCCAGATGTATGGAAGGGAATCTGAAACCTCCATTGAGTCTATTCTCACAGAGATTTTAGCATCGATGTCGTCTATCTTAGCATCTATCTTTACCTCTCCTGAAATTTCTTTCAAAAGGGGGGAAGTTATCTCAACTCTTGGAGGAGTCACATCCATTGCAGAAGATTCTACAACCTCATAGAGATAAACGTACCCTTTAGAATGGATTAAAATGAATTTTCCATCCTCAGAAATATCAACGCTTAAAACACCCTTCTTACTCTCCTTTCTCCATAAAACCTTGCCCTTAATGTCCAAAACTCCATAACCAGACTCAGCTCCATAGAGAATGAGACCTGTAGAGGATATATCCACTGAGTTAACTAAACTATTCGTTTCGTATTTCCACAGAACCTCAGATTCATCGTCCAGAAGAACGATGAGATTTTCAACTCCCACAGCCAAGTACTCTCCTCCTGAACTCATATCCATGGTTTTAATTTCACCTTCTGCAGTGTATGCACTGTACTGGACCAGAGTATCATCTAAAAAATGAACCACATCATCGTTAGTAGCAACCACAACGCTCCTTGAATCCTCTGAAATGTCTACAAGCATTGGAATTCTCAACATCTTTTTATCTTTTAGAAAAACTCCATTTTTCTTTATCTCAGAAACCATCTGGTTGAGTGAAGCAAAGAGGACTGTCCCTTTTGAGGTTACCTTAGTTGAAGAGATCAAACCTGTGACTTGTCGCTTCTCCCAGAGAACCTCTCCCTTCTCGTTTAAAAGTAAAACCTTGCCACTGGTTAGACCGCAGGAAAAAAACTCTCCATTTGAGGACATGGAGGCAGAGCTTATGGAGGGAATCTCCCTTCTCCACAAGATATTTCCATTCTTATCCAATAGAGTGAGATTGTCTTTGGTGGCAACCATTATTCTTTTGTTCTCTGAGGAAATATCCAGCTCTATCACATCCTCTGTCTCATACTTCCATAAGAGGTTTAGCTTTGACTCTTGAGCTTTCGCAAACCCTGTGAAAACTAAGACGGAAAGAATCAAAAGAATTTCAATTTTTAATCTCTCTCTCATTTTAAACACTCACTCTCGCTATTTCTTCAGTGCAATCTCCAACCTCTTGTTGTTTTTTCCCTTGTTTATGTATCTTTTTATCTTGAGCTTGCCAACTTCCTTGGTGTTTCTTAGGTGGGTTCCTCCACAGGCTTCCATATCCAAACCCTCTATCTCTATCAATCTTATCTCCTTTACAAAACTTGGGATCATGTCAATTCTGGTTCTCTTTGGATCCACTATTTTTAAAGCCTCCTCTCTTTCAAGGATGTGAATCTTTATGGGAATTCCCTTCTCAACTATCTCGTTTGCCCTCTCTTGAACAAGGTCAAGCTTTTCTGGATCCCATCTCTCATGAGCGAAGTCCATTCTGGCTCTGTCAGAGTGAATCTGGTTTCCAGTTATTGAAGCTCCAAATTCGTCGTAAACCACCTTCGATAGTATGTGAAGAGCTGTGTGATGTCTCATATGGGCATATCTCAAGTCCCAGTTGAGCTCGCACTCCACCTTTGTTCCTATGGATGGAGGAATTTCTGAGAGTTCATGTAGAATTCTGGATTTTTCCTTTCTCACCTTCAAAACCTCAAAGTTTTTGTCTTTAAATCTCAAAATTCCCTCATCTGAGGGCTGTCCTCCACCCTCAGGGTAAAAGGCTGTTTTGGAGAGCTCTGCTGAATTTCCTTCTACATCGATGATCTCAGCTTCAAACTCTCTCAAATAGCAATCCCTTAGGTACAACATCTCTGTCATGCATATCATCGGAAGTTTAAGCTTTTAAAGTTTGGGATTACTCCTCTTCTCGAATCTTGCTCTGAATAATCATAAAGCAGTAATCAAGCTTTTTAGATACTTCTTCTAAAAGTTCTTGGTCTGCATCCTTTGAAAGGTCTTCAAATTTCGCTCTCAAAAGAGAATAGTCATTGTAGGCTTGAAGTAGCTCATCCTTTGAGAGTCTTGAGGAGTATCTCTTAGAAAAGGCATCGCAATTTACTAAAATCTCTGAGAGATTTTTGGGAGGCTTTCTCACTTCTTCCAAAGCCCTCCTTTTTACACTTTCAACTTTTTCTGGAATTCCCTTTGAAGGCTTCTCACCTCTCCTGTTGAGGTAGATTCCCAAAAGAAGTAGCAGGATTATGAGGATCAAAAATCCAACGAACAAAAAGTTCATCTTGGGCTCAGAAAGCTTTTCCTCCACAAGTCTCAGTTTGACGTAGGTTCTTTCAACACCGGCTGAATCCTCCAGTTCCTCATATAGCTTCAAAGCCTTCTCAAACTCCAACTTGGAAGCCTCCAACTCCCCTATCTTCAAAAGCTCTTCTGCCTTTTTAAAGGTTCCCTCTGCTGAAAGATGTTTCTCTATCTTGTCTAAATAGAACTGACACTCAGAAACCTTCTCGTACTCCCTCAAGTTTGAATAGAGGTCTCTTGCAGATGTGAAACTCAGCTTGGCATCTCCCCAATATCTCATTTCGTAGAACTCCTTTGCCTTCTCAAACAAAAGATCGGCTGTTCTTGTGTCCTTTAAAACAGGTATCTCTATCAAGAGCTCTCTTGTAACTTCTGCACCTTCCTCGAAATAGGAGAGGGTTGCCTTTGCAGTATGGATTCCCTCAGTTGCCCTCCAAAAGACCTTTAGAATCTCCAATTTTCTGGGCTCCAACTTCAACCTCTTTTCATGAAGGAGCTCATCGTCCAAAAACAACTCAACCTCAACCTCATAGGTTTTCTCCCAGCTTGAATTCGAAACCTCATAGGAGATTGTAACCTCCTCTCCATCCTTAGGTTTTATCGGAGAAAAAGTGAGCCTGGAAAGTGAAACGTCTGAGGCCGATACCAGGCTTTCAAGCAATGCGACCATCAAAAGGATTAAGATAAACTTTTTCATATCTCTTCCTGTAAACCACAACTTATAAGATTTTCTCCTCCAAGATACAACCGAAAAGCTTAACCCTTTAACCTTAAAATTGAGGAGATAGAATGATAGTTGTGAGAAAGCTTTCTGGAAAACCTGTCCTTGAGTTCTATTTCGTTGGAGAAAAACCTTTAAAGTATAAGGTCAAGTTTCAAGAGGAAAACAAGAAATTGAGAATCTCAAAGATAATATACTCAAAAGGACTAATACAACCAAGAAAATTTAAAAAGAAACTCAGAAATCAAAAGCTCTTTCTCTCCCTAGATAAAGAAACCCAAAAGATTGCAAATGGGCTTGAAGAGATGCTCTTTAACCTTAATCTAAAATTTGAGTGGATCCAATTGTGCAGATTCTGTTTGATAGACGGGAGAATCTCTCCCTTAAAGGAGAGATTTTCATACGATAACGAGGATATCTGCTTTAGGTGTGCCAAAAGGGAGGTGATGCGAGAACTTAGGTACAGGGGAATCTCTGCAAACCTCGATGTGGTTTTGAGAAAGAAAAAAAATGTGAGAGAGGTTTTGAAGATTTTGGATCCAAGAATGAGTCTGGATGAGGGGCAAACCTTATTCGATGAAATACCTGCAGATTCTGATACTAAAGAAGTTGAAGAGTTAGAGATCCCAGATAAATTCAAAAGACTTTTTAGAAAGAGAATCAAAAGGTTTCACCCTGTGCAGATTCTTGCCCTTGAAAATGGAGTTTTGGAGGGAGAGAGCATGTTCGTATCCTCTGCTACTGCCTCTGGAAAGACCCTGGTGGGAGAGCTTGGGGGAATCTCTGAGGTTTTTAAAGGCAAGAAGTTCTTGTTCCTGGTGCCCTTGGTGGCTCTGGCAAACCAGAAGTACGAAGAATTCAAGAAGAACTATCCCTTCAGGGTTGCAATAAGGGTTGGAATGTCTCGGATAAAGGTGAGAGAGGAGTTGGTGGTAGAGGACACCGACCTTGATGCAGATGTCATAGTTGGGACTTATGAGGGAGTGGACTTTGTGCTTCGCTCTTCGAGAGATCTTGGAGATGTGGGGTGTGTGGTGATAGATGAGATACACACCCTTTCAGATCCTGAGAGGGGTCCAAGGTTGGATTCTCTCATCTCAAGGCTT
>JBHIDS010000093.1:0-9116 GCA_046760205.1 Candidatus Methanofastidiosia archaeon | reverse complement strand
ATCCCACCTACAGTTATGAGGTTTTGACATCACAAGTTTCTGGTTTGCTCTCGAAAAAAGTAGAGCTCTCACCAAGGATAATCACCTTTTTCTGTGAGAAATTAAATACACTAAAAGGAATCTCGTATCCATCCAACTTTCTAGAAGTTCCCCTTCCCTGCCTTGGAATGCTGAATTCCTATATGATCTTGAAAAGCTTTACCTTAGGTGCTCAAGGAGTGGCTCTAGTACCTTGCGAGTGTAGATATTCTCTCGAATCAAACTTCTCTTCTGAGCTTGCATTTTCAAGAAGGATTCTTGAAAACTTTGGGATTGAGGCTGAGAGAGTAAGGATATTCGAACCAAAAGAAAGTTTTTCAAGAGAACTCGAAGGATTCTGTCATGAAATTGAAAATATGAAACAGCCAATTTCTCACGTAACACCTGAAGAAAGAGAAGAAGAACCAGAACTCTCCAATCTCTTAAAAACGATGAAAGGAAATTATGCCTTTAAAAAGCAAAAGTTGTTTGGAGAGGAGGTACCCTTTGGTTTGTTGAGTTTGGATGAGAAGATGTGCACTCTCTGTGATGTCTGTGTGAGGAACTGCTACTCAGATGCTTTGGAGATAGTGAGGGGAAAAGACACCTTAAGGCTCTTTTTCAACCATTCAAGGTGCAATGGGTGCGAAAGATGCATAGATTTCTGCCATGAAAGGGCACTAAGTATGAAGAAGGGACTGGATTTAGCACTTTTAGAAGAGAAAAAATTACTTATGGAAGATAAAGAAGAGAGATGCAAGATTTGTGGAAGCTTTTTAGGTTCATCGAACCTCTTGCAGAAGATCTCAGAGAGAGCATCTGAGGAGAAAAAAGAACCTGAGTATATAAAGTTGTGTTACACCTGTCGTATCAAAGCCAGTTTAATTCCATAAAGTTTAAAAGCTAAAGATGCTATGATTTTCATGAGTAAGTGGGATATGATAGAAAAAGGTCTGATCATAGGATTTGTAATTTTATACTCTGCAATTATTCTGAGCTTTAGACATCAAAGCATCTCTTTTGGAAGGGAGATGCTTTTAAACCAGTGGTTTTTTCACCATGGAATGCTTGAGAGCTATGTCCATTTTTACGCTGGCAACTTTCTATTTCTTTCAAGTCTGATAGCTTTCTACATCATATACAGGAACTTTAAAGGTTCAAAGTATGGCTGGAAGACAACCATGACTGGAATTCTAGCCATAGGATTAATAGGATTTGGGGAGTCTAACGATCATATTTTCAAGAGCTTGGGTCATGATTTTCTCCACTACATGCATCTCGTTGGAATTCCAATCGCAATCTACTTTCTCTTAAGAGGTTTGAAAGAGTATCTGGAACAATTCGAAAATGGGATTGAGAGCCTTTCAACTAAAAAGATTTCTCTCATCTTTTCAGGTTATTTCATAGCTTGTGCCTTGATTGCCTTCCAGGCTCAGGTTGTAAAGGGGAGATTGGAACTTTATTTTATCTATCTTATCATGATTCCTGTTTTGTTTCTATCTTTTCTGCTTTTGAGAGAGGCTAAAAGAGCTTACAAAGAGTATGGAATTTTGATGGTAAACATTCCAGCTTTGGCAATAGTCTTGACTCTCAATGGTCTGGATATTCTACTTGGAAGGTATGCAAGCATCATTCAAAATGGTTGGCTCTACGTTTTAACCCATGCCATACAAGACATTTTGCTTGTAGTTCTTGGAACCATCCTTCTGGTTTTTGGCTTAGCCACCTCAACTCTTTCAAAGAATCTTAGAAAAGACTTGTTTGCAGACTGGTGGATAGAGTCTTTTGAGAAGAGAGTCGAGTGAAACATTTAAGTGCTGTAAAATTGTTGCATTGGAATACATATATGAATGTCAATTCATACTTTACAACCGTAAAGTTTATAAACGTTAAGGTTCATATTTACATACGTTCATCTGAATGAGTATTTAGGAGGAAGTGAAATGAAAAGAAAAGGATGCCAGTTCTTTGAAAGAATTGTTTATAGAGAATATTCTCTCCAGACTCTCTTGCAGAATGAGGAGGTGTGAAAGTGGAGGAAGTGATTTTTGAGAATGATAAGAAAAGGATTCAGAATGTACAATCTATAAGAGAAGCTATAAAGATCACGAGAAGAACTTTCCTTAAGGGCATAACTACAGCGGGAGGGAGCATCCTCGCCGGCAACTTTCTCTTCGGTGAGTTGGAGACTTTAGTCTTCGCGTCGTCTGAGAATATAGCTATCCAAGAGGATTGGGTACCTACCACCTGCTGGATAGGGAAGCAGGAATGCGGCATGTTTGCTCGTTGCATCAATGGACGGGTGGTCAAGTTCGAGGGGCACCCAGAGCATCCTCGGAACCGTGGCACTCTCTGCCCCAAGGGGATGTCTCAGATCATAAGTCTCTATGACCCCAACCGAGTCAAGACACCCCTAGTCCGCACCAACGAGAAAGGGATAGCTGGCAAGTGGCGTAAGGCTTCATGGGATGAGGCCTTGACTCTTGTGGCAGAGAAGATCAAAGAAGTCAGGGAACGGGACTCCAGACTCTTGATCTGGCAAAAGGGCAGAAGTAAGGCAAAGAATTTCTATGACACAGCTTTTGTGAATGCCTCTGGAGCTACCAAACTGCACCATGGAGGCTTTTGCTCCGATGCTGGTTACAGAGCCTGTGAGTACACCATCGGGCTCCACGGAGTGTTGCACCCAGACTTCCGTAACACCCGCTACCTGTTGTCTTGGGGATGGAATATCACAAACTCTGGTGGCAACAAACTCTGCTGGATCACATGGCCCCAACAACTGGTCGCTGCCAAGGAGCGGGGGATGAAGGTAGTTGCCATTGACCCCAGACTAAGAGGTGCTGGTCCCTTTGCTGATGATTGGCTCCCTATCCGACCAGGTGCTGACATGGCACTGGCCCTAGCCCTGTGCAACGCTCTCATTGAGCAAGGTACTATTGATATTGAGTATCTGAAGAAGTACACCAACGCCCCCTTCCTGGTTAAAGAGGACGGATACTTCCTGAAAATAGGCGACAATGAGCAGGTGTGGGATCTGAATACAAATTCGTCCAAGCCCTACGATACCCAAGGTGTAGACCCAGCTCTGGAGGGCGAGTTCATGGTAGATGGGACTAAGGTTAAGCCTGTTTTCCAAATCTTCAAAGAACACGTTAGCCAGTACACCCCTGAATGGGCCTCCGACATTTGTGGTATAAAATCCAAAGTCATCCGTCGGGTGGCTAAGGAACTTGGTGAGAATGCCATGATCGGCAGTACCATTATCGTGGATGGTGTAACACTACCTTACCGACCCGTCGCCATCATGGCCTATCACATGGCACAGCAGGAACTCGGTTTTCAGTCCGTAAGGGCGATGCTCATGGTAACGATGCTTCTGGGATCTGTTGGAGCTGTGGGTGGGCAGTTTTCTGATTTCACCTGGAAGGTGCATAAAAATTACAAGAAGCTGGATGAGATCAAGATTAAGGATCCTCCCTACAACATCTACCTCAAAGACTCGAAGTTCTTCCCTATCAACAGCAACAACTCCTCGATGGTGGCAAAGGTGATGCTGGAACCTGAGAAGTATGAAGTGAATTACACTCCAGAGGTCCTCATCGTTCATATGGCCAACCCAGTTGTTTCCTTCGTCTCCCAGCAAGACATAATCGACTCGTACAAGAAATTCAAGTTCATAGCGGTCATTGACCCATGGCTTTCAAAGACCGCTGATTATTTCGCTGATGTGGTGCTTCCTGCTGCCACCATTGAGAAGTACGAGGGTCCGATGGGAGTCACAGACCAGTACACAGATGCTGTGGCGCTGCGATTGCCCCCTATAGAACCACTCTTTGATAGTCGAGGTGATATTGACATCTACATTGACCTGTGTGAGAAGGCTGGAATCCTCTATGGCGAGGACGGTTATCTTGATGAGGTGGGCAAAGCCCTCAAACTGAAGGAACCTTATGGTCTACCTCTTGATAAGAAACCCTCGGTACGGGAGATCTTCGATCGATGGGCTAAGTCCGAGGGCATTGAGGAAGGCATCAAATACTTTGAAAAAAACGGTGTGAATATCAAGGGACCAGTTTCTGCCACAAAGTACTACGGCTACGCTGCAAACCCACCCTTTGGTGGCATCTACCACCGTCTTTATGGTGAGTCTTTGTTGCACTATCGGGATCAGATGAAAGCCAAGGGGGTCAAGGAGATCTATTGGCAGAACTACACCCCCCTGCCTACTTGGCGTAATCCCTCAATGAATGGGTCGCCCTCAGAGTACGACCTCTATTTGATTAGTTACAAGATGATAGAATTCAAGCAATCGCGAGCATCACAAATTCCTCTCTTGGTTGAGCTAGCTCCAAAACAGTGGCTAGAAATCAACTCTAAGACAGCGAAGGCCAAAGGTATCAACGATGGAGATGAGGTTTGGGTAGAGTCTCACAATGCGGTGACGGGAGAGACTCGGAAGGTGAAGGTAACTGCTCGCCATTGTGAATGCATCAGACCAGATACTGTAGGGATGCCACACCACTATGGAGAGGTGGCAAATCACCCCTGGGCAGAAGGACAGGGACCGACAGCTAACTCTCTGTTCTTCACAGGGGAGGGCTATATCGCTAATACCGCTGATCAATCCTTTCATGTGAAGGTGCGGGTGTACAAAACATAAAGGGAGATGATATTATGGTTCGTTATGGAATGGTGATTAATTTGGAACGATGCATGGGCTGCCGGGCATGCATGGAGGCGTGTAAGGTAGAGAACAACACACCTCAAGGAATCTTCTGGATGCATGTCTTTAGGTTTGAGAAGGGAGAGTACCCAACCACGCGTATCTGGTTTGCACCCCGTCCCTGCATGCACTGTAACAGGCCCCCATGTGTACAGGTATGTCCTGTTGGTGCGACCTATAAGGACGACAAAGGCAGGGTCATGCAAGATCCTGAGCGATGTATTGGCTGTCGATACTGTATGCAGGCCTGTCCATATGGTGTAAGGTATTTCAATGACAAGGACCCAAGGAAAAATTATTACCTAGACTGGGAGAGTTCTATTGCCAACGAACTTAAACCTATTACTAGAGATGTCGTACCTCCTTATAAAAACCCAGACTTAGAGAAGCAGTATTCTACTGGTTTCGTCTATGTTGGTCTCCTTAGGCGAGTGGAAGGAAAAGCTCTTTTAGCTGGAGGAGGACATCTCAAGGGAGTTGTAGAGAAATGCACTTTTTGCCTCCAGAGGGTGGAGAGAGGCCTTTTGCCTGCCTGTGTTGCAAATTGTCCAGTCAATGCCTTGATCTTTGGTGATCTCGATGATCCCAATAGTGAGGTCTCCCAACTTCTGGCAAAAAAGCCACACTTCAGGCTGTTAGAAGACATGGGCACACATCCCAATGTGTATTATGTCGGACAGATGCCTCCTGATGAAGATACGCGGACCATCGAGCCCATCATAGCAGAGGGCTCTGGTAAGGAGGTGGATGGATGAACACGAAGAACTATCAGATTTACCTTAAACCCTTGGTACACACTGGAAAAGGTTTCTATGCTATTTTTGTTTTCCTAACCCTATCGGTGGTGATTTTAATCACACTGTACGCCAGGTTGATTACAGAGGGTCACCATATAACTGGTCTTAGCCCAAGTCAAGGTGCATCGTGGGGGATAACTGTGGCTAACATCATTCAGATAATTGCCATCAGCCATGTTGGTATTGCCATCTCAGCGTTTGTGAGAATACTCAACCTTGAGCGTTATAAATATTACGCTCGTATTGCTGAGCTTGTCACAATAGTTGCACTACCAACCGCTGTGTTGAATATTGGGTTAGATGTGGGCAGACCAGAGCGCTTCATCATAAATGTCTTTTGGTATGGACGCTGGCACTCCCCCATGGTATGGTCAATGACTGTTATTTCCCTCTATTTGGTTGCCAGTAGCGTTTATCTATACCTTGCAGTTCGCCGTGATTTGGCATTGTGTGCTGAAAGAATTCCAAGGAGACGGTGGTTTTACAGGCTTTTGGCATTAGGATATACTGATACTGAGGAAGAAAGACGTCGACATAAAAAAGTCCTTTGGTGGTTGGCGCTAATCATTCTTCCCATCATGATATCAGTGCACTCGGTTTACGGTATGATTTTTGGAGTTATTGGAGCCAAGCATGGTTGGTTTAACCCTCTTCAAGCTCCTTACTTTGTGTTGGGAGCAATAGTGAGCGGGTTCTCAACTATCATTCTCATTGCTGTGATCTTGCGCAAGATCTATGGTTGGCAAAAATTCTTTCCACCTTTGACTTTTAGACGATTGGGTATCCTCCTTGGCTTCGTTACCTTCATTTACATCTACTTCTACACCAGTGAGTTGGTGGTAGGGGTGTTTGGGTGGCCAAAAGGTGAACACCAATTGATGATGTCCATGCTTTATGGTCCATTTTCAAGGCTCTTCTGGCCTAACTATATTTTGGGCTATTTCCTGCCTTTTGGAATTCTCTTCGTAGTTTTTGTGAGCAAGATGTGGAAACCCATTCTAAGCATAACGCCAATAGCTGTTGCTGCCGCTCTTTTACTTTTTGCCACTTGGGTGGGGCGCTTCCTCATAGTTGTGCCCACTTACTATCAACCCCATCTCCCTTACCGAATAGTCCCCTACACCCCCACGACTTTCGAATGGGCCGTTACCTTGCTGACCTACGGTTTTCTTGCGTTCTTCTACTTGGTGCTCATTAAGATAATTCCTGTACTTGAATTTCCTGAAGGACCAGCCCCTGAGGTGAGCCAGGACTCCATTCTAAGATTGCCCTTGCAAGAGATGCCTGAAAACCTTAAGAGACTTCTTCTCTCTCTTACAATTGTTTTGGGCATGACTTTAGTTGTTCTAGGTCTCTATTGGGGAATCACAGGACCAGATCGTCCAATGGGTGGTGCGTCTGCTACATGGGTCTTTGGAGGAATAATCTTGGTGGGAGCACTGCCATTCCTAACTTGCCTTATCCGCCCAAAGCTTAAAGCCAGTGAAAGTTAATAGGTCAAATATGTGAGACCGAATGGTGAGAAGGAAATGAATATAGCAAATCTAGCACGTCTTCGTCAAGGATGTTATCGTCTCTTTGGTGCTCTGTTCCTCTACCCTGACAAGGAACGATTAACAACCCTGCTCATATCCGCTGAGGAGTTGGAGAAGGAGAGCGAGTCCCTTGAGGCTTTTCCCTTTTTTGAGTCATTAAAACAGTTGCTCACAACCCTTCATAAGCTAGCGGAGGGCGAGATGCTGGAGGTAGAGGAAGAATATATCAGCCTCTTCATGGTAAATCCCAAAGCTCCACCATACGAGTCTTTCTACATAGATCCCCAAAGGCAGAATACAGGGTGGATTGCAGTACAACTTGAACGTGAATATGCTGAGAAAGGTCTGGTTCTGTCCCCCTCATTAGGTGAGCTCCCAGATCATGCTGCTGTCGAACTAGAGTTTATGTCTTTTCTATGTCGCCAAGAATTCTCTGCTTTAGAAAAAGAGGCATTGCAAGATCTTATTCATGTCCTAAAGCAGCAACATGCCTTTTTAGTCCAGCACCTAGACCAGTGGTTCAACATATTTGCGAAGCGAGTCAAAGGAATGGCTCAAAAGAGATTCTATGGTGTGCTGGTTGAAGCTACCAATGCCTTCATCCATAACGACCTTGTTTTACTCAATCTCTTGATCGAAGAGGTGCAGGAATGGACATAAGAGATTTTCCAAAAGTTCATGGGTATTTGGGATATTTTCATCAATAGTTTTCAGAAATTCTTTTTTTGGGGTTCTCCTTACCAATTTTTTGTTTTAATCTTTATTCTCCTATAACCTTTGTTTTCCATTAAGCTTTGATCTTAATATTCCAGCATCTTTCATTTTCCTCAAGTGATGGGAAACAAGGGACTTTTCTATGCCAAGCTCTTCAACAATTTCCATTACAATTCAATGAATATGAGCTTTTTGGTAATAACTTTAAAAGGATTCTATGAATGTCAATTCATACTTTACAACCGTAAAGTTTATAAACGTTAAGGTCCATATTTACATAACTTCATCTGAATGAGTATTTTTAGGAGGAGATGAGATGAAAAAGAGAGAAAAAATGGGGGTAGCTACCCTTCTTTTGATATTCCTTTTAGGATACATCAGTCAAAGAGAGGAGATTCCAGAAGAAAAACCAAATCTTTACACCTTACATTTGAATGCCTTGAGTCTTGAAAGTAGGGAGTGCATAGATTGTCATGGTGATAAATCTCAAGAAACCTCTTTGAAGGAAGGAGTGGAGACACCTCATAAGATACACTTAACATCTGAAATACTGAACTTTGAGTGCGTAACCTGCCATCAAAAGGTTGATATTCAGGAAGGTTCTGCTGCAAGCCTTAGAAGGCAGGTGGATGTAGAATTTTGTGCGAAGTGTCATTCAGAGTTTTCAGAGGAAATGGATGTAAGCTACAAGGAGAAGGATTGCATAAAATGTCATTCAGATTGGAAAGAAAAAATGGGAGAACTTACTTTTGTGAATTTGGAAAGTATTCAAAAAACTGATTGTCTCAAGTGTCACGGAGGACTTCCATGGTACGGAGAGGGAAGAAAACTTACCTCACTGGTGTTTTTTGTGTTTCCCTTTTCAATGATTTTTTTTGTAGGTAGGGTGAGATTATGAAAGAGCTTGAACTTGTAGAATCCATTATGGATTCAAAATTTAGCAGAAGGACATTTCTAAAGGTTGCAGGTACTCTGGGAGCAATGGTGAGTGGTTTTAGATTTTTGATTCCTGTTTCAGCCCAGAAGGAAACCTTGAGTCATCCTGGAGCAGACCCTCTTAAAGGAGTTATGATCAAGCGCTCTACTTGCTTGATGTGTCACAGTGGTTGTGGAATCCAGTGCACAATAAAAGATGGGGTTTTGATAAAGATAGATGGCAACCCTTATGATCCAAAAACCTTAGAACCTCACTTGTCCTTTGATACAGATCCAAGAGAAGCTGACAAGATAAGAGGAACTGTCTGTGCAAAAGGTCAGGCTGGTATTCAAGAGCTCTACAATCCCTTGAGAGTAAAAGGGCCTTTGAAGAGAGCAGGACCGAGAGGT
>JBHIDS010000092.1:0-9178 GCA_046760205.1 Candidatus Methanofastidiosia archaeon | reverse complement strand
AAATAAAGATCACTGATAGATTCAGATTTGTATCTTCTTATCAAATTTCCATTGAAGTCGAGAATGTTGATATAGTTTCCCTCTTTTGGTGTTTTTATAAAATTGTCAAATATTATCTCCAAAAAGCCATCATTGTTCAAATCGAAAATCTCAATCTTTGCAGGATAAAGAATATCAATTCCCCACATAAAATTTGCTTCAGAATCGTAAACATCGAAGTGATAATCAAAACTTGTCATGCGTTCATCCTCAACATGATAGGTTGGAAAGATGTAAACAATTTCGAGACTTCCATCGTCGTTCAAATCAAAGACTCTTGGATAAATCCTCTCATAGATTTTATCAGAAGTCATACCTAACGCCACAGTGTCAAGTTTGTAATTTTCATCATAAATATATGTCTTATTCGCTATTATCAAAAGCTCGTTCTTTAAATCATTGTCCAAGTCTATGCTTTTGATGGCATAAAGAAATCCAAAATCATCTGAAAAGTCACTTTCAAATTCAATCTTCCATTTCTTTTCAAATGTCTTTAGATCAACTTCATAAATTTTGTCAATATCTTTTATGATTAGCTCTTTCCTCCCATCGTCATTCAAATCAATGATTTCAGTTGTTAGAGGTTTTGAAAGATTCTCCCATATTGTGTTTTCTTCAAAGTCTATCATCCTAAGGAGCAGTTGATTCTCATCTACCCATTTCTTTAAGAGAATCATCTTCTCACTCTCAAACACTCCAACACAGAAAGAACCTCCTTCAAACTCATGAAGAATTGAGCCATCATCATCCAAGATTATTTTGCCGTAAATTATCTCATCTTTCAAATCTCCATCGATATCTATGAAAAAGAACTTTGGGAAATCAATATACTTGTGTTTCAAACCTTTATATTCCTGCTTCAATAATAAATCACCATTCGAATTCATTACTTCGATAGTTCCATTTTCAGTAACAAACGTACTGTATCTTTCAGATTCAAAATCTAAGTGAATATAAAATATTTCGACGTTACCATCTCTATCAAAATCATGAAAACGAAATCTTGAATAGAATTTTTCAGCTTCAATTTTCCACAACATCTCTCCATATAGGTTTACAACATAAAATATATCATTGATTGTATCATCAATTAGAATTTCCAGGTATCCATCGTTATTTATATCTAAGAAGTTGAGGTTGGAGATACTTGTGAGTGGAAAATCCTTCTCCCAAACCAGATAAAACTCATATTCTTGAGGGGCGGTTTTGGAAATTGAGGGAATCAAGAAAAGTAAAAACAGAATTCCAAAAATCCTTTTCATGATTTTTGGTTGGTGTATGAGTTTTTAAGCCTTCCTAGAGCCTCGAAACAAACTCTATCACAGCCATTCTAGTAGCTGTGGGATCATAACCTGCAATTACCAAGATGCTCTTTCCAAATCCCCAAGGGTCTGTGTAGAGCTTGTAGTCCCACTCTCTTAAAAACCAATCAACCTCTGAATGGTCATCTGGGCGAATTCCAAAATCCACAAGTTCTTGAACCAACAAATTGGTGTGGGAATTTCCAATTAGTATAAGATTGAACTCTTTCTTGTCCTCTCTTGTGATCTCTGAGTCGAGCTTTATCAGATCCTGAATTTTAAGCTTCAAAATTCTTTCCTTTACCTCAAAGTACTTTTTATCCTTTGAGATTCTGAAGTGAATCTTTTCATCTGCATCTGAAAAGTCTGCATTCAAAATTTCTATCTCAAAGTAGTAGTTTGGACCTTTGAGTAGTTGAGAACTCCCTCCAAGAAGGCTCTCACAGAGCCCAAAGTTCAACTCATACAAATAATCTGTGATGTTATCATCATCTAAATCATCAAAGTATTTTTCTTGAGAGTTTAGAACGTGAGGGATGATCTCTGCAGAGGCGTTGAGATCAAACCTTGAGCCCTGTATGTTGGCTTTGTGGGTTTGGATATTCAGGGAGTACTCGTTTGGGAACTTCACGAAGGGAGAACAACAATTTTTGTTTGAAAGAATTAACATGTCCTCCACCCAATAGATGTAGAAAAGAACACCCAAGGTTTTCTCGCTCTCAAAGATTGAAACTCCATCTATTATGAAGTTTGGATCACCAAAGTAGGTTAAACCCAACACCCGAGCACTTTCTGTGGTCATAGAGGAGATTCCCCATATATCGTTTAGGGAAAGTCCTGTGTATCTTGTACCCCCAGTTGGTCCTTGTTTTTGAAGGGTCGGGGAGAAGCCATGTTCAGGATCAAGGATCATCCAGAAATCGAAAACTCCCAGGGGTGTTGAGATGTTAAGATGTGCTTTGTTGTGATCTATATCCACATCCTTTAGGGTTATGAGGTAGTATCCAACTCTCTGGGGGACATCCACGTACATGTAGATTTCCTCCAAGTGAGGATTGCCAAGGGTAAGCTGGAGAACCTCTCTTTTATCGAGAGAAATTTCATCTAACCTTATTTCTTGAGTTCCAAAATCAGTGTTGAGTTTGAAACTCATGCTTTGGATGGTGTCATAGCTTAGAGAGTTTCCTGAGAAAATCAAAGTAACATAAGTCCAGGTATTTGCACTTAGAGCTGGGAGGTTCAAAACTTCATCCTCTGTTGAAAGATCGATGTTCTCACTCAAGACCAACTGCAAACCTCCTTGAGATGTTGAAACAGAACTCTTTATCCAAAGAGAGAGGGATTCATAAGGTGAAAAGTTCTTCAATCCAAGATTGCTGTAGGCTAAAACTCCAGTTGTAAAGGCATCGCTCACTGATATCAGCATACTCTCCTCTAAGATTGCATCTGAAGAGTTGCTCAAAGTCACATTGGGTGAGGATATCCATAAACTCTCATCTAAGTAATCATTACAGTCATCCAAAATCTCAGGTGAGATGTAAGAGATGGCGGATATGACTCTGTACTCTCTTCCAAAGAGATAGATTCTTGGCAGAAAGTCGTTTGAAATGTAGTAGGGATTGGGAATTGAAAAGGTTTGTCGTTGGTAGCTATGTAGGTCGACAACGTGGGTGTAGTCATAGGATGCAAATAGCCCATCCACTTCTATCTGGGGAGGAACTCTCACGTTGTCTATCCTGTAAATGAGAGAGGGTGTTAACATCTCAAAGTCTCCTCCAGAAAGGTCTGCCAGATGGTCTTGATGATGAACTCCACTTAACCTGAATACTTTTGAGTATAAATCATCGAATCTTATTTGAATCTCCTCGTGAGTTTCCCAAGTATCGAAAATGTAATCTCCATCCCCATATATCCCATATTCATCGTCAAAGAACCACAGAGGATCGAGAGAGTACTCCACCTTAACTCCATCAAAATACATAAAATTCTCTCCATTGACTAAGGAGTAGGGATTTGCATCGTGAGTATAAAAGGTGGTAACTCCCCAGGTCTTGTAGGAAGAAATGGTGGATTCTATGGGAGTTCCAGAAACGTTGTAGATTATCTCAGGAACTGGATAGTCTGAAAGTCTGTATGCAAGAGGGATGTTTAAAACATCTGCAGTGAAGGTCTTGACCAAAATCTTTTCTTTCTCTGTTACCGCCATCTCCCCTATCTTGGCTGCAACCAGAGTTGAGGAGATTATCTCTGAAGAGGATGCCCTCTCTCCCACCACTATCAAGCTTGCAGGTGTGTTGTCAAAATTTAAAAAGAAGTTCCTGTAGGGAACATCAGAAGATTGGATTTGTGGAAGGGTTGAGATGAGGAACAAGAGAATTATAAGGTTTCTCAAACCTAAACCTCCTCTATTTTCTCTATCAATCCATCCTTTAGGTGAACTATCTTTGAACCATAGTTTGCAACCTCCATGTCATGGGTAACTATGAGAAAGGTTTGTCCTCTTCTGTTCAAATCGTAGAGTATCTCCATTATCTCAGAAGAGGTTTTTGAATCCAAGTTTCCAGTAGGTTCGTCTGCAAGTATTATCTCAGGGTCGTTGATTATAGCTCTGGCTATAGATACCCTCTGTTGTTGTCCTCCAGAGAGTTCTGTGGGTTTGTGATCTAATCTGTCACTCAAACCAAAGTCCTCCAAAAGCCTCAAAACCCTCTCTCTTCTAATTCTTGAATGGACGTTGGAAAATATGAGGGGAAGTTCCACATTCTCAAGAGCTGTAAGAGTGGGAATTAGGTTGAAGGATTGAAAGACAAAACCTATGTATTTTCTTCTGAATATTGCAAGCTCATTCTCATCCAGTGAGATTAAGTCCTCACCTTTAACGAATACCTTGCCGTCTGTTGGTCTTGCAAGCCCCCCAATCAGGTTTAGAAGAGTGGACTTTCCAGAGCCACTGGTTCCAACAACAGAGACAAACTCTCCTTCAAAAACCTCAAGATCAACTCCCCGAAGGGCTGGCACCACAATCTCCCCCATTTGGTAGTACTCCTTCAGGTTCTCTGTTTTTATGGCAACGATCATATCAAACTGATTTGAGAGAGATTTTATAAGGGTATCGATTCCTGTATCTTTCCTTCTTTTAAATCTAATTGAACTTTTAGGATAGAAATATTTAAAAGTATAAAGGTATTTTTATTTATGAAAGGAGGATCAAAGATTCTAGAAAATTCAGAAAAAATGAGGCGATGTGAAGAATGAATGAGAAATTTTATATAAAGAAAGGCTTATCCAAAATTAAGTCATATTCCACAGTGGCGAATATAAACGAGTTAGACGAAATGAACAGCATTTCCATGATGGAGGATTACACAATGCATATCCGTGAAGCGATGCCAGAGGATAACGACGAACTCCAAGAGTTACAGGCGAAATGCCTGATGGGTACAACGCTCATCGTTTCCACTGTCAACACTCCTGATTTTTTTGCTCGAGCTAGGGCGTATGAATTACACAAAGTGTTCGTTGCTTGTGAAGACAACCGAATCATAGGATCAGCAGCTTGTGCAATTCGAGATCCCGTTTTAATGGTAACATCCACCGAGTTGGGTATGAGTTTCAGTATTTCACTTCTCTGGATTACAGAAGAAAAGGAGTTGCAAGGAGGCTTCATCAGCACATCGAAGATTACCTAACCAGACAGGGCGTGCTCTTGTCTTACTGTCTGATCATGGAGGGCAACCTCTCCTCTATCGTCAGAAACTTTTATACCCTCCAAATATCTCTCATTTTTTATCAACATGGCTAGAATAAAGTCTCACAAAGATAGGTCTTTTGGTAAAACTTTGAATTATTAGAGAAGCCATAAAAGAAGATAGAAAAAGTTAAATACCTTAGCTCTCAAAAATTGAAAAACATTTAAAGGAGATTGAGATGATTTTCGAAATCAATTCTAATAAGAAGGAGGTTTGGATGAGGGTTGAGGATAACAACTGAAAAGTTATATAAAGAGGTATTTTTATGAGCAGAGAAAGATTTGATAGAGAATTTAAAAACTCAAAAGTGGAAACTCAAAGGTGAAAACATGTATGAATTTGGAAAAATTTTAAAAATCAACTTAACTAGGAGAGAAGTCAAAAAAGATGTATTTCCCAAAATGCTAAAGAAGATGTACCTGGGAGGTAGGGGGATTAATTTACGGATTCTCTATAAAAATCTAAATGCTAAAATAAATCCTTTGAGTGAAGAAAATGTGTTGATAGTTAGCCCAGGGCTTTTTGTTGGACTTAGACCTATAATACCCTCTTCTTGCAGAGTTCACATCTCTGCAAAATCTCCTCTAACAGGTATTATAGGTAGCAGCAATGCAGGAGGTTATTTTGGTTCTGAACTTAAATCTGCTGGGATTGAAACTATAGTTATTTATGGAAAATCCAAAAAACCTGTGTATATATGGATAGAGAACGGTAATGCCCAGATATTGGATGCCAGTGAACTTTGGGGCATGGATACTTTACAAACTGGAGAGATGATTAAAAAAGAGTTGGGGGACTCCAAAATCAAGACAATGACAATAGGTCCTGCTGGTGAAAACTTGGTGAAATTTGCCTGCATTATGGCTGGCATGCACAATGCTGCGGGAAGAACTGGGTTAGGCGCTGTGATGGGGTCTAAAAATTTAAAGCCAATTGCTGTGAGAGGAAAAAATCCTGTTAAAATAGAGAATAAAAATTTGAATGAGATAAAGACTACAATAAGAAATCTTACCAAAAAAATTCTTGAATCACCAAAATATAAATGTATATCGACTCTTGGTGGCTCTGGTAGCATATCTTGGGACAATGAAATGGGAATACTCAGCACAAAAAACTATGATGAGCCAGTTTTTGAAAAAATCAAAAAAATACGTGGGGAAAGTTTTACAAAATACATAAAAAAATTTGAAAGTTGTTTTGGATGCCCTGTTCATTGCAAGGCAACCTTAACCTTGAAAGATAGTTCTTTTGTTCTACCAACATGTCCAAGACCTGAGGAAGAATCTATAGCTGCTCTTGGACCAAAATGTGGCAATGGCAATTTGGAATCAATAATTTACATGAATAATTTATGCACCCTCTATGGCCTTGACACAATGACAACTGGAAGTGTTTTAGCCTTTGCCATGGACTGTTATGAAAAAGGTATTATATCAAGGGAGGAAACAGATGACATTTCTCTTGAATGGGGCAACTATGAATCAATGATAGTCATGATTAGAAAAATAGTATTTCGAGAGGGATTTGGCAGTGTATTGGGTGAGGGAGTAAAAAGGGCTTGTGAAATTATAGGAAAAGGGTGTGAAAAATATGCCTATCATGTGAAGGGCCTAGAAATTGCATGCTACGACCCAAGGGGTCTTATGGCTACTGCCCTTGGATATGCTGTAAGCTATAGGGGAGGAGATTTTACAAGTGTTTATCCAAATGCTGAATACAGCTATGACCCAGAAACTGCAAAAAAATTCTTTGGTACAAAAAAAGCAGTAGATAGGTTCTCAACAGAGGGGAAGGCATTGATAGTAAAAAGAAGTTCTTCTGTTTGTGCAGTTCTTGATTGTTTGGGTATTTGCAAAATTCCAATATTTTTACTCCTCAGTCCTGACGATTTTGCTGATTTGGCTAAAATCATCTCTCTTGTTATCCAACAGAAAATGGATGAAGGAGAGCTTTTAAAGATAGGGGAGAGGATAATAAATATAGAAAGACTCTTTAACGTGAGAGAGGGAATCACTAAAAAAGATGATAAATTGCCTGAGAAATTTGTTAAAGAACCTTTATTAAAAGGTCCTGCAAAAGGTAATGTTGTCAGGCTTGGACCTATGCTTGATGAGTTTTACAAAATCATGGGTTGGGATGAGAATGGGATTCCAACTAACTCAAAAATTTTGAAAGAAGTTATGGAAAGTAGTAACTCTTTCTATCAATTGTAAATTCTTCCCCAATGTTTGATTCTGCAGCAAAGGGAAAAGTAAGAAAAGACAGTGATTTGGATTTGATTTTGGATAGTGAGGAATTTGAAGAAAAAGAAAGAGATTCGAATACTTCGAGAAGCTTTAAAAGAGAGGATTGAATATAGTGTTATAATATCATTTATAAAAATAAATAGAAAAAGTTAAATAATTCAACTCTAGAGATTATTGAGACATTTAAAGGAAAGACAGCAATGAGTAATGGTCAGAAAAAGAAGTTATCTGTTGAAGCCCAGACTGGTTAAACACCAGAAATCAGCCGCTGGCTATGGGCATTGGAGGATATGCAGAGGAGGACAAAACGTAGTCTTGAGGGCATCAACCTTGAGGTAATTGATTGGACTGCACCAAAAGGAGACAACAGCATCGGGACGCTCCTCTACCAAAATCGCTACAATTGAAATGAGTTGGTTCTATGAAGAAGTATTGGAAAATGACCACCCAAGAGTTTCGTCATCTTCACAGTTTTGACGATTATGATGTGACACCCGAATGGATAATCCACCACCTCATTCAACACGAGACTGAACACCGCGGTCAAATAATGGAACTTCGAAAGTGTGCTGAGAGAGCGCTCAGAATTTAACCATTCAATCCAAAGAAAGATCATGACAACGAGTTTGCTTTATATTCCATGTCAAGGTGGACTTTGGCATGGGAGATATAGTAACTTCAAACGAGAAGTTGAGAACCATGTCATGATTGCATAAGATTAATATAGTGTTGAAAGTCATTATTATTGGATCCTTAGAAAAGAGGTGTACAAATGAGAATGCGGATTACGGTTAAAGCCTTAATCTTTAAAGATGGCAAAGTATTGTTGGTGAAACATGTCCATCCTAAAAAGGGTTTTGAGTGGTGGGCATTTCCTGGAGGAGGAATGAAAGGAAAAGAAACGATCCTTGAAACTGTAGAAAGAGAAGTTTGGGAAGAAACAGGATTAATGGTGAGAGCTGGAGAGGTAAGATTTTTGAGGCAATATATCGATGAGGAAGATGGAGCTAATAACTTAGAACTGTTTGTTACTTCTTCGATTATCAAAGGAAAGGAAACTTAGAACTGTTTGTTACTTCTTCGATTATCAAAGGAAAGGAAACTATTGAAAACATAAAAGGTAAGGGAGAGGATAAGGATTATATTAAGAAATTGGATTATTTTTCTGAAGAAAAGCTTAAGGAAATTAAGGTTTTGCCTAACAGTTTGAAAAGTAAATTGTTTAATAAAGAATCAGATGATAAAAAGATTGAGTTTATTGGTGTTGAATATATTGATCATCGTTGAAGAGTCAAACAATTGAAGATAAAAACCACACAAAACTAATATAACATTGAAAGGTTAAAATGAAAGTCTAACGTCAACTTTATAAGGTTCAAATTCAGGAGAAAAAATCATGAGACTTGGTATTATGGTAGGTTATTCGGGTGCTACCATCAATCTACCGATGGAGATGATCAAAGAGGCTGACCAGCTGGGTTTTTATGCTGTCTGGACTGCCGAGGCGTATGGGTCAGATTGCGTCACCCCCCTGGCCTGGATTGGTGCTCAGACAAAAAAGATTCATCTGGGCACGGCGGTTATGCAGATGCCAGCCCGCACTCCAGCAAATACTGCGATGACAGCCATGACATTGGACCAGCTTTCAGGCGGGCGCCTTCTGTTAGGACTGGGACTATCTGGTCCCCAGGTAGTGGAAGGTTGGCATGGTCAGCCGTATGGCAAGCCATTGAGCAAAACCCGGGAGTATGTTAGCATTGTGAGATCCATTTTCAAGCGGGAGAAGCCCTTGGTTCATGAGGGCAAACATTACCAAATTCCCTACCGTGGGGCTGACGCGACC
>JBHIDS010000091.1:0-9203 GCA_046760205.1 Candidatus Methanofastidiosia archaeon | reverse complement strand
GGTGGCAGGAGCAAAGGTCTCTGAAACCTTTAGAGAAGAGAAGACCAAAGATCCAATTTCAAAGGTCGATCTATTTGGAAAGACTCTCAAGATCACTTTTGAGAGAATAAACGACGAGGGGGATGTGGAGGAAAAAACCTACAAGGTCAAAGTTGTTGGGATTGCAGAAGAGAAGGGGAGCGACGATGATTACAATGTTTACATGCCCATTGAAACAGTCACAGAGATGATAGAGTGGCGCTACGAGGAAAGAAACTATATCAAAAAAAATGGTTACTTTCTGGCATGGGTCAAGGTTGAGAATGTGGATTCGATCCAGATGGTACAAGAGGAGATTGAAGAGATGGGATATGTAACTCGTTCCCTTAAACAGGTTATAGACTTCATTGGAGATGTGTTTATCACCCTTCAGCTTATATTTGCAGCAATTGGAGCCATCGCCTTGATAGTTGCAGCTCTTGGAATAATAAACACAATGGTGATGTCAATATATGAGAGGTATCGAGAGATTGGAATCATGAAGACAGTTGGGGGCTCAAACACAGACATAATGAAGCTCTTCATCTTAGAGGCAGGCGTGATTGGACTTTTTGGGGGAATTGGAGGGGTGATAACAGGTTTTGGCATAGGCAAACTCATAGACCTCGCAGCTAACCTGTATTTACAACAGGGAGGAGCAACAGAATCTCAGACCATAGTTGTTATTCCCTTGTGGTTGATGTTTGGAGCTATGGTTTTTGCAATGTTCATAGGTTTGGTTGCAGGAGTTTATCCTGCCATGAGGGCTGCAAAACTCTCACCCATAGATGCATTGAGACATGAGTAAAGGATAAACCTTATAAACAGTACTTGAAATGATAAAAGTGATTGAATGTTCCTAAGGATTTTAAACCCATTTTGGGCGCGAGAGGAGTTCAAGAGGCTTTCAGAGGAAAAGAAGAATTGGTTGATACCTATTGGCATCCTCCTTTTAATAATCATTTTAGCAATAATTGCTGGTCAAATCATAAATCCAAAGCTCCAGCCAGTAGTAAATGAGTACTTGAGCCGCTCAATGGATCCTCAACAGCTTGAGACTGTGGAGAAGTTTTCAAAGATATCAAATGTAATTGGCATTGTAATAATTGTAATAACAGTTTTTCTAGGATGGCTCTTGAAGAGTGTTCTGATACATACCATATCCAGCTTTCTTGGAGGAGCCACAGTGAAGTTCAAGGATTCCTTAAATCTTATGGGATACACCTATCTTCCAATAATATTTCATAAAATCTTTGGGATCTATCAAGCGGTAAACTTCGAACCTCCGAAAACCTATGAGGAGCTCATAGCTCTGACAAAGGAACAAACAATGTCTCTATTGGGTTTTGTGAAAAACTACGCCAACATCTGGATTCTATGGAGCATCTTCTTGGTAGTTATGCTTTTAAAGAGCCACTACAAGCTCTCAACCAGAAAAGCGCTTTCCGTTGCTTTGATATGCTACATCATCATCTGGGGATTGACTCTCGCATGGATCTACATCTCTAAAAGTCTTATACCAGGATAAAAGCATGACCAAACAAAAACCCTCTAAGAAAACTCAGATAAAGTCAAAAAGAACCAAGGGAATAGACCTTAAAAGAAAGGTAAAAGTTACTCTCTTGGCTATTGCTCTCCTTTTTCTTTTAATCCTTTCAGGTACAATCTTTCAAATCAACTCTCTTGGAAACGAAAATGTCTTATTCCTTTTTGTGGACGAGGAAAGGGGCACTGTAGAGGTGGCAAAGCTCGTAAAGTTCAGGGAGAGAAGAAAGTTTGGTGGAGGAATTGATGTAAATCCCTTATCTTCCACAGAAGAGCTGGAAAAGATCGGAGTCTTACTCAGTAACTCTTTAAAGGATACTCCTGAGGAGGAAGGGTATAGTCGAGTAAGAGAGATCGTTGAAGAGGAGACCCAGGAGAAAGTTGATCGGATAGTGGTTCTGAACTCACAGACCCTAAGAAAAGCTGTGGATGTGGTTTCGGAGGTTTACGTTGAGTTTGATTTGGAACTTTTCATCTTTCAAAAGAGCTTTAAGATTCATGTAGCTAGTATTGTGGATGGTGTCGATGCTCAGAAAACCTTGAAGGGTGAGAGGTTAGTTGGAGTTTCAAGCTCAGAGCTTTCTGAGATTCCTGAGGACTATCTCTGGAAGATAAAGGCAAAACTCATAGGAGAGATAACAGATGAACTCTTAGAACTCTCAAAGTACGATGAGGAGAAGCGAAGAGAGCTCTCTAACCTCTTTTTAGATGAGTACAGAAAAGATGAGCTTATAATTTCTGAGAAGAACTTTCCCTTGCTTTTGGCTCGCTACCTTCCAGAATCTCTTGCAAGGCTTTTGGTGGAGATTGGGATAATTTGGGTTAAGTGAGGAAATCTTATAAACCTCAAGATCAAGGTTTTCCTATGAAGATTCACAAAACAGTTTTTGTGCACAAAAAAGCCCATATCACTGGAGATGTGGAGATTGGAGAGAACTCAAGTGTGTGGCCTTTCGCAGTCTTAAGAGGAGATATGAACAGAATGAGGATAGGAAGGTACACCAATATTCAGGACAACGTCGTTGTTCATGTGGATTCTCTATTTGAAGTAAAAATTGGAGATTATGTAACTTTGGGACACTCCTGTATAGTGCATGGTGCAAAGATTGGAGACAACGTTTTGGTGGGCATTAACTCCAGCATTTTGAATGGGGCAGAGATTGGATCAAACTCAATCATTGGCGCCAATGCCTTGGTGCCTGAGGGAATGAAAGTCCCTGAAAAATCTCTGGTTTTGGGAGTTCCAGCAAAGGTAAAAGAGCTCAAAAAAGATGTGGGACTTATAAAGACCTATGCTTTAACCTACTTTGTGCTCTCAAGAGGATACCTAAGAGGGGAGAGGGTTTTTCCTCCAAAGGAGTTCTTGAGAGAGGTAGAGAGCTACATCAAGAGCATTTGAAATTTCAGAGCTCTTTCAACTTTTCCAAAATTATGGCTGGGCAGATTTTCATCACTCCATTTATCTTTCCTATCTTCTCAGAGATCAACTTTGAAAGCTCTCTGCCATCTTTGGTCCAAATCTCAGTTAGTATCATGTGATCTCCAGTGGAGGTAGCAACAGACTTCACCTCTTCAAACTCTGTCAGTTGCCTCGCTGCATTCAAAAACTCAGAAGGTTCGACATCAAGTCCTACAATAGCAACAGTTTTAAAACCTATCTTTGCAGGATCGATAATGGTGGCGTATCTCTTTATGATTCCCTTTTTCTCCAGAGCCTTCACCCTCTTTCTAACAGTAGATTCACTGGTCTTGAGATATTTTGAGATCTCTGTGAAGGATATTCTGGCGTTTCTCTGAAGCATCTCAATGATTCTCCTATCTTTTTCATCCATCACAACACCCTTTGACGAACTTCATACCATTTTATCCTTTAAACAAACTTAAAAGACACAATATCGTAAAGCTATTTAAAGATTTCGGTTTAACTAAGAAAGAATCTTTTAAAGAAAAATCTTAAAATCCTCAGTCTTCCCTAACTCTAACTATCTCAACGATGGTGTTCTCACTTATGCTCAACCTGTCCCTGTTCACCTTGTCTATCCTCAGAATGTTCTTTCCAACGTCTGCTCGATTAGCCTTCTTGACGTAGAGCCTAACACTTTTGGTTTTTATAGGTTTTTTCTCTTCCTCAAGGTCCTTCATATACTCCCCATTCTCTATTCGCTCTTTGCAGAACATAGCTAGTTTGTGGATGGCCTTGGATATCACAGTCTCTCCAGTAAAGCTTAAAATGTAGGAGAGCTTGTCCTCATCTAGCTCAGGTCTTACCTTCTTAGCCATTGGCTCACCATTTTATGTACGTCATGTACATCTTGTACAAAGACTACTTAAAGGTTTCGGTTGTTTTTTCTCAAATCTGCGCTCTTGGGTCTTCTTCTCTTCTTTTTTTCCAAAAGATATCTTTCCTTCATCTTTGGTACAATCTTGTAGGAATAGAAGGCAGAAACTATAAGCACTCCCAAAAGCACTATGGCAACGAAAGAGGATTCAAGAAAAACCGTGAAGGTGAGAAAACCAAAGACAACTGCAACGATTACTGGAATGACATATCCACCCCTCACCACATAGCCTCTTTTTACATCAGGTTCTCTCTTTCTCAACTGAATCACACTTATGGCTACCACAGAGTATATTATGCACTCAGCGGCTGCAGCCAAAAGGATTAAGGTAAGGAATCTGCCAGTGAGGAAGGTTAGAGAGGATACTATCATGGCGTAAATCCACAGGGTGAGGATGGCAATCCAAGGCGTTGCATAGGTTAGATGAATCTTTGAGAGAAACTTTGGGAGTGACCTCTCTCTGGATAGGGCATAAACCATTCTTGAGGTGGTGGAGACTCCAGCATTGAAAGAGGTAATGGATGCAAGAACACTCATGAAAATCAAAATGTATAAAGCTTTTTCTCCTCCAAGTTTTTCTGCTATCAAGAGATGGGGAATTGGAGAGTTTACAAGAGTTTCCATGTCGATCCATCTTGTCATGGTCATGGTTATGAGGCTGTATGAAATCATCAAGATGAGAACTGCAGTGGTCATGGCACGGGAGATCTGTCTGTTATCTATCACCTCTTCAGCCATGGTTGTAACCCACTCAAAGCTGAAGAAGAGAAATATGCTTGTGGCTATGGCTATGAAGAGATTGGCAGCCCCCCCCGGATTGAAAACCGATTCCAATGGAGGTCCCTCTTTGGTTAATCCTAGAAAGGAGATTCCCCACATGGTTAGGAACATCAAAGAAGTGAGAATGAGCTGGGTGGTGCCTGCAATCTTTATTCCACGAATGTTTATGAGAGCCACGAAAATTAGAAAGAGAACGATCCAAGTATAGGGGCTTATGGAGGGAATTATCCTGTAAAATACGTGGGAGAGCACATAGGTTTCTATTCCAACGGAGGAGAGAGTGGACAAGGTGTAGACCAGGATTATGGTTAGGGCAAGCTTTCCTGAAAAGGCATGATCAAGCCAGAGCTTAATTCCTGCAGCAGAAGGGTACATCTCGTTCAACTCTGAAAAGCACGTTGTAGCTAAAAGTGTGAGGATTCCTCCAACGAGGATAGCTATCCATGCAGAGTCCCCAGCCACGTTCATGGCAACTGCAATGCAAGTAACATAGCCAGAAGAAGCCACGGCAAAGCCCGCACTTATGGTTACAAGATTCTTAAAGGTCAAAACCTTTTTGAGCTCTGTCATATCAATCCCCCCAGATGAAGGTAGATATGACGTCTATTCTCATTATGTCTTCGGAAGGACCCTTGACCTTTATCTCTCCTGCAAGGTACTTCTCAGATGGATTTAAATCTCCCCAGAACATGTCACAAAGAGTCTCAGATTCTGCACTCACGATGACATCTGGAGTCTCTGTTTCTCTATCCTCTATCTCTTTAATCTCTCCATTTGAAACCTTTAAGGTATGGGCAGAATCTATGTCTGTGGCTCTTATCTGAATCACTCTGGTCCACTTCCTGTTCATCTTTCGAAGCTGTTTATTTGAATTGTACTGTTCTACAAAGTCTCTCAAAGCCTCGGTGATCTCTGAGTGGGTTGCCATAACTTCTGTTGAAAGGAGATTATTTAAGGTTTACTGTGTTTTCTTTTCTATTTTCCTTTTCTCCTCCTTGAGTTCCCCAAAGAGTCCGAAATTCCACAAAAAACTAAAAAAGGAGGAGATTGTCATTCTGTCTCCCCTTTCTACTCCTCGATGGGGCAGTATATGTCCAAAATCAGTTCTTTGTCGGAAGCCCCCGGGTCGTGAGCTTTCTCTAACGCCTGATGTTTGCCAAATTTGTATTTGCTGTATTTAACCCAGTCTACGATCTTCTTCCAGGACTCAAGGTAACCTTCTTTCTTGAAGAATTCCGACTCCAGCTCTTCTTTCAAATTACACGTCGTGACAGCATAGAGTCCACCTTCAAAATTTTTGATCTCGATCTCACCTTCAGATTCGATGTCAGATTCCACTCGTATCCAGAACTCGTAGCCATACTCCTTCCGATCAGGTGAAGGATCTGGGTTATTAAAGCCAAAGATGGGATGTTTCTCGATGTCTTCCAGCAGGCTTTTTGGTTCAGCCCATGTTCGCATCTTTTTCCATGCATCGTGTTCAGGTGTCTCGCTGATAGCCCGAACACTGGCAACACGCATAGGTTCAAGCTCTACAATTTCAACCTTAAACTCCTTCATGGTATCTACCTTCTTTGTATGGATTTTCTGGATGTAGTCCGCTCGTTTCGCTGCCTCGAGTTCCCTCCTCCTTCTTGAATTGGCGTATGTAGTAGCAACAGCATTCAAGAATTCTCTACCATCAAGACTCAACTCATAACGGCCTCTACCTGTATATTTCAAGACGCCATTCTTCACCAGTAGCCCAAGGTGGTACATCAATGCTGTCTTACCTAGTCCTGTTGCTTTCCGCAGTTCACTGATGGTAATCGGTTTCGTCAATATTAAAGTTAGCACTTGCAGCCTTTTTTTGTTGCCTAGAGCACTTAAAATGAGAGCGATGTCCTTGTAAGAGCCATTCAGAGTCTTAAAGACCAGTTCATCCCTCGAGTGGTTCACCATTGAATCACATCCACACTCTTTCATACAACCTTCCCTTATAAATGTTTCGGTAAAAATTGAACAAAAGCTCTAGCTTTGCTGAACAAAGCTGTAAAGTGCAGTTATGACATGTGTTTGTGGGTAGAGTTTCAGAAAAACCATGTGCTTTTTAATACAAAGTGCGAAGAGCATGGGGGCTGTTGTGGTCAAGTCTGTGATCTTGTTAAGATTTATGATGGAAGAATTTCACATCATAGGAATACGCTTGTTATTTCGCTCGTTTGAGAAGCATTTCGAGCTTGGAGACCAAGCAAGCTTCTAGGAAGGCTCACAAAACTGTGAACACATCTGGAAATTCTCTTACAGTTGGCAACTACAACTACTACAAAATGACTCAATTTGGGGAGATTGAGTGAAATTACTCATATGGAAGTTACATCTCCTCCAAAGCTTTGATTCCAAGAAGCTCCAAGCAAGTTTTTAGAACGATTTTCGTGGCTTTAACCAGCATGAGTCTTTCTCTCTTCTTTCTGGATTTCAAAACAGGAAGTTCGTTGTAGAAGGAGTTGAAGTGAGATGCTAGGTCGTTTGCATACTTTGCCAGGTGATGGGGAGAGTTCTCTCTTCTCGATTTTTCCAAGATCTCTTTGAACTCAGAGAGAATTCTTATAAGGTTTATTTCTTGTTCCTCTTTGAGGAAAGGTTCTACAACCTCCACTTTTTCTGATTTTAGAATTCCACAGCACCTTGCATGGGCATAGAGAATGTAGGGTGCAGAATCTCCCTCAAAGTTGAGGGCATCCCTCCATATGAAAGTTATGGACTTTTCTGGGTTATATCTTAGGAAATTGTACTTTATGGCTCCAATTCCTATGGCTTTTGAAATCTCTCTCTTTTTTCTTTCAGAAAGTTCAGGCCTTCTCCTCTCAAGCTCAGAAAGTGCCTTTATATAGGCCTCGTCTGCAAGCTCATCCACAGAGACTATCTCTCCCTTTCTTGTGGACATCTTTTTATCTTCAAGGTTTACAAAGTTGAAAAAGCAAGCCTCAAGAGGTGTCTTGATTTGAAGAATTTTAAGGAATGCCTTAAGCTCCCTAAACTCAAGCTTGTGATCCTCCCCCAGAACGTTTAGGGCATAGTCACACAAGGAGAGCTTTGAGAGGTGATATGCCACATCCCTTGTTCTGTAGACAGAGGTTCCATTTGCTCTCTGGAAGATCGTTCCCCCACTTCTCTTCTCAATCCCAAATCTTCTCAAGTCTAAAGCATAGTTTTTCCCAATCATCACCAAATCCTTAGATTTTTTAAGTTTTCTCATAACCTCCTCTACACTTCCATCGAGAATTGAATCACTCTCATACACTATTTTATCATAGAAAATTCCAAACCTGGAGAGGGTCTGGAGTTGCCCTTCAAGACATCTTCTCGCTACCCCTCTGAGCTTTTCAAGGGATTTCCTATCGCCAGCTTCACATCTCTTGAGGAGAGTATCCACTTCTCTCTCGTCAGCCACTCTATTTGAAACGTAATAAGTGAAGAAAACCTGAAAGTCTGGTTTTTCTTTGTACTTTTCATACCTTTTGACCAAATCTCGATCATAATCAAGGTTGTGTTCAAATCCCCAGGCTATCTTTGCAACCTGTTTTCCCAAATCGTTTATCCAGTTCTGAACTTCCACCTCATAGCCAGAGAATTTATAGATTCTTTGAAGGCAATCCCCAATTAAGGAGTTTCTGAGTCTTCCCATATGAAGGGGACCTGTAGGGTTGGCAGAGGTGTGTTCTATGCAGACCTTTAAATCTTTTTTTTCAAATTCAAATCCTTTGAGAATTTCATCAAGGACGATTTCAGAGAATTTCTGATAATTGAGATAGAAGTTTAGATATCCAGCTCCAGCAATCTTCACCTCCCTTAAAACTTGAGGATTTTCAAAGTTTTTCAAAATGGTTTTTGCAATTTCTATTGGGCTTTTTTTCAAAGTCTTTGAGACCTGTAGGCAGATGGGGGTTGCAAGGTCTCCCAACTCTTTTGAGGGAGGAGTCTCTATCAGAATCTCCAAAAGTTGCAAATCGAACTCCTCAAGGAAAGCCTTTCTCAAACCATCCGAAATTTTCCTTTTTATCTCTAAAAGCATTTAAAAACCTCTGCGGACCTGGGGGGATTTGAACCCCCGATCTACAGCTTAGGAGGCTGTCGCCCTGTCCTGCTAGGCTACAGGCCCATTACAGATAATAAAAATGGGCCCGGGGGGATTCGAACCCTCGATCTTCGGCTTAGAAGGCCGACGCCCTGTCCTGCTAGGCTACGAGCCCCTTTTACTTTTTGATACAAACTTCAACCTTATTAAGGTTTTGGCTCTATTGGTCTCCTTTTAATTTGGTAGATTTATATTTTGTTGTGTGTTGCCTAAAAGATGGATTACCTAACTTCAACCCAAAAAAGAAACTGAAAAATTAATCTATTGTTTTCTTGCCTCCAAGTATATGCTGACAATGTAGTTAGAAATTTCTTCTTCAGAAAAGGATTCTTTCGTCTTAATATTAACATTTTTCGTATCTGTTTACCCATCGGAGGTGACATTCTATTTCAGCTGATTTCTCA